>CALFSX010000317.1 GCA_937916515.1 uncultured Planctomycetaceae bacterium
AACGCCGAAAGCAAAAATACGTGTCGATAATTATGAGAATTTCGGAGACACTACATTAGGAGCGAAGACGTTCAGCCCGCCGTTGCGGTGCACTACATATTCGTTTTCGTATCGCCGCCAGATCCGCCAGCGACCTTTTGCAAAGCCGCACTGATTTCTTTGTCGAAACCATGATCGCGGCTGTAAATGCGGAAGATAATAAAACTGGTGGGAAGACTGCGGAACAGTTCATCGTCGTCAAGTTCGTGTGATTCGCCGGTTGCCGGATCGAACCAGAAGTTCTGCTTACCCGACGGCTTTCGAGCACTCGGACGATGATAATGTTTCGCCACGTCGATACGTAATGGAATATCCTTTAGCTTTGTCGGCAGGTATTCACGAACTCGGCGTTCCACAAGATCAGGTTCCGAAAAGATGGTAGTGCTTTCGGCCTGCCCGGTGTGAAAGTGCATCGTGCGTTCAGACGCCATCCGCCACATTTCGTCGCGGTTGACGATCGCTCGCCAGTGGTTTCCAAGTTCCTGCAGTTCTGAGTCATCGCTATCGGCCCAGCGCAACACGTCCACCAGAAATGATGTTTCGGTCAGCCCCTGATACGCCTGAAGATGCTCAAGCGGGTTACCAGGAAACAGCCGCTTCATTGTTTCTGCGAAGTAATCTTCCAACGCAATATCAATGCCTCGCACCGTTCTATGAAAATAGATCGTGCGGAACAGGTTGGCTCGCGTTTCGATAAAATTGATCAAAGTGGGCAGACCACGCGAATGAATAGTCAGGCCATCTTTGGTGAAGAAGCTGTAATGAACCAAGCGAGATATATCAAACGCCTTGGTGTTGTAGCCGGACATATAGGCATCGCGCAAAACGAAGTCCATATTGTCAACGGTGTAGATCCCACTGAACAAAGATCGCAGCTTGCGCAGCCAGTCGGGATGTCCGTCATCGTCTTCAGGCTTTCCGCTGGGACGACGAATCAACCAGGCAACCTGTTGCGGGTCAAGTTCTTCCAAAGGCTGCAGTTTGCCATTGGGATTTCGGCGGATCTGCCGGATAATGTCACCAAGCTGGTGCTCAATGATGTGGCTGCCGATGTCTTCGTGAGTCAGGTTGAACTGTTCAAGATAGTGGTCATCGAAAAAGTGTCCAAACGGGCCGTGACCAACGTCGTGCAACAAACCGGCAATGCGGACAAGACTTTCGACGTACGCTTTTGATGGCACGTTTCGGCAGACGTCTGCCAAAGATTCGTACCACGCGCTGACAACAACACTTCCCAGATGCATGACACCCAGAACGTGCTGGAATCTCATGTGTTCTGCCGAAGGAAACACCCACCACGCTGTCTGCAGCTGATGAATCTGACGCATCCGCTGCACCCACGGATGATCGATCAATTGCTGTTCAGCCGCTTCGCCATCCGGCAATCCCGAACGTGAAATGAACGGGATGTATCCGTGAATCGGGTCGTGAGAGAGACTTTCAGTTGTAAAGTCGCGAGCCATTTAACAAACCTGTATCGCAATTGTTGCCATCAAAACGCTATTGAATCGCGGATGATAGCGAAACTCGTCAACTTAGGAACCGCCTCTTTTTCTAGCCGAAAATCGCATCCGCGATAACAGCCAGAGGCGAATTTTTACGATACACTCCTCGGCCTGTCTGGGCTGCTGGCGGAGGCGGAATAATGGTCAGCTCACCGTCTTCATTGACATGTAACGGCAGCAATGCGGGCTCAACGCCACCTTCCACCTGTTCGACGGTGCGAAGTTCGCCGTGGTCCAGCCAGATGTATTCACAGGCCGAACAGGAATCGATGACGATGTTTCCGGGGCCATAGTACGGATGAACTTCCATACGCTTCTGGCAGTTCGGACATCCAATCTGCCGATTATATTGCCCTGGATCCAGAGGTTGAGCCGCCTTTCCTTCGCAACCCTTACGACGAGCTCGACGTTCGCGAACAATCGTTCCGAAGTGTTCGTTTCGAATCAGCATGCCGTAACATCCGCCACAATACAGCACCGGACGGCCTTCCAACTGGCCCATACAAAGTGCATTTGTACAAACCGGACAGGCAGCATCTGTTTCGCCGCCAATCAGCGTGATTTTGTCGATCAACAACGGGTTCCCCGAAGAAAACACCAATGATAGACAATAGTTGCATTGCATGTAGTCGCGACCTGACACGGGCGATGCCGTCCCACCACACTGCTGACACTGCACAGAATTACTCGCCTGAATCATCATTCCAACCTGATCACAAAAATTGCGAAAGGTGACAACGGACACAGCATGAAGCCTAGTTCGCTGACGAAGTGGCGCCTCAGGAAACACCAACCATGTCTGAATTGCGACCGAACGAATATGCGAGTTGCCCGGGTTACGCAGGCAACAGTGTCACGGAATTGCGAGCCTAACAAGCGCTTCGCCATTGACCCAGTGGCGTGGCACGCAGAAACACGTGGAACGCTCGAATCGCCGAGCCGCTCCGTTGTCGCTATGGCCAACATGTGCGCACCGTGCGCGCATCATTTTAAGTAAGAGCCTAAAGATATGGAGGCTAAGCTGGGTGCTGGGTTTCCGCTCGACTTGTGATCGATATTCAACACGATTACTCTTTAGCCCATCAAAGCACCTGCTTAGACACACGTGCCGCTGACAAAGCAGTAAAACAGCTCTGTGAAATTTCAGCCCCGTCCTATCGCACTGAGAAGTTACATGATCATCTACGGAACAAAGGGCAAGAATGTCCACATCGAAGATGGTGAATTTTTCTGCCCGCGCTGCAATACCGAACAGGAGTATCGGCACTTCGCTGTAAAGAACTATTTCACGTTGTATTTCATTCCCATTTTCCCGATCGGAAGCGGAAGTAACTACATCGAATGCTGCGGCTGCAGCCAGACATGGTCGCCCGACATACTGCACTTCGATCCCGTTGCTGCCATGGAAAAAGCCGTCGAAAACTATCGTCGACTGGCCGTGCTGTTTCTTCTGGATCTCGGACACTGCACTTCAACAACATTGAATGAACTGAAGCAGGCACTGGACGAGATATTCGATGTCGATGTGGACAAAAGCGAAATCGCCAATGACGTAACTCTGGCCCAGAGTGCCGCACCAGACATCAAGAAATTCTTCAAGACAGAAACTGCAGAATTTGATGGCGACGGAAAGCAGTTGTTGGTGCAGATCCTGAAGCGGTGCCTTGAAGCCGAAGGCTACATCCCAGACCTTGAACAACAGCGAATTGTCGAACTGGGGAAAGTCATCGGCCTGAAGGCAAAACAGGTTCGTGCGATACTGGACGCTTAAAGCACATTTCAAAATGGTGCGGACACAGACAGCAAACGTCGCCAACCGGTTATTAACCTGGTGGTCGAATGTCTTGCTCTCGCTTAACTCGTGGTCGCAAAACACGATTTTCACGCGCCCAGGTCTGCGACCACGGGTGAAACCAAAAAAATGGGTCGGCTTACGACAAACGGAATTTAAGTCAGGACCGCTAAGTTAGTGGACTCACAAAAAAAGCCATTGCCGGTTCGATGAACGGGCAATGGCTGAATTGAACAGACCGTCGGTTAAACAGCACGAAATGTGATTCCATGCCCAACAGGAGATTACTCAGCGCCCTCTTTTGCAGGTTCTGTTTCTTCAATCGGGCCAAGCTGCTCAGCCAGCAAAGCGTTAAGCCGCGTGCCTCTGGCTGACATAGAAATTACTTTGCCTTCCTTATCGACAAGAATGGCTGTTGGAATACCACTGACACCGTAGTAGTTCGCCAATGGATTATTCCAGCCGCGTTCTTCTTCTTTGTCGCTCATCAGGTTCGTCCAGGACAACTCTTCTTTGTCGACATACTTTTGATACGCTTCTTTGGTGGTATCCAGGTTGACCCCAACAATGGCAAATCCCTTGGGCCCGTAAGCTTCCAGTTGAGCTTTCATGTTTGGAATTTCAGCGCGACATGGTCCGCACCAGCTGGCCCAAAAGTCAACCAGAACAACTTTCCCTCGATAGGCGGCCCAATCAAAGGTCTCACCTTCAGCCGTCTTCCCGGTAATCTCCATAAAGTTGCCCGGAAGTTTCAGACTTCGAGCAGCACCGCGAGTTCGGCCGGCTCTTGACGAAAGCGCTTCGTCGTCAGACTTCTCCATGACATCCGCAAGTCTCATGTACACTGCAACAGCTGCATCTGTTGTATCCCCCCCCCCAAGTGCTCGTCCAATACTGGTAAGAATTCCGTATGTCGTTCGATCCAGCCCATTGGCATCAACCATCCCAAACACTTCTTCGATGAAGACATTGCGATCGGCCTCGGACATTGCCGCAAGTCCAGCGACCTTCTGCTCAAGCTTTCTCACGCGAAGAAAATCCACGATGGCAGGACGCGTGTCGCTTTCAAGAGAATCCATCAAAGACTTGATGCCATCCCGAGACAACTTCGGGGCATATCGCGTCATTGCGCCGAGAGCGCCAAGTTTTTCCGTAATCACTTTCAACTCAACCTTTTCATCAGGTTCCCCAGCAAGAATTTTTTCGCATGCTGCCAACACGGCTTCAATCTGAAGTTTTAAGTGAGCGTTTAAACCTTCGGCTGATCGATCCTTCGCCGGAGTTCTCTTGACCGAGGTAATGAATTGGAACAACTCATCAGCTGTTCCTTCAGGAATGGGAAACAACTCTTCAGGCACTTCTGCTTCAGTATCGCCCTTTTCTGTAGCTGCACCTTTTTCAGCAGCATCCTGAGCCACTGCAGGTGTGGCGATAAGTGCCAGAGTGAAACAACCAACAACCAATCGAGAAAAAATCTCATCTGATAAATTTATTCGACGCATGTTCTTAAGCTCATTTCTTAGATTCAAACGCGTTTTGGCCACCATGCCTAAAGATTTGCTTCCTGCGCTATGCACAACCGAATCACGGCGTTGGTGATTCTGCAGCTGCATAGATTCTCGCCAAAGGTACCAATAACTTTTCGAGCTCATCCAGGTAAGCTTCTTCTGTCAGCTTCACCTTGCGTTCTCGAAGTTGTTCCAATTCATCTTCCAATCGATCGCGTTCTAATCGCTGTTCGACCGTCAAACTGTTCTCTAATTCACTGCGAACCAAATGCCAGCGTTTTGCCACACCTCCATCTAGTTCAGACTTATTCTTGATCGAGTCTTTGGGACGAACTCCCTGAAACAGTTCGAAGCGAGTTCCCTTCGCATCCCCGCTGTCGTCCAGCAGCGAATGCTCTGTCGCCAATCGACCTTCGGATTCATAATACTCAGCCGTTCGGCGTGCTGCGAACAGCCAGGCCTCCAAAACTGAGGTTTGGCCGTCTCTGTCAATATCTGCTTCAAGTCCACCAATCGCTTCGGACAGGAAGCCACCAAATCGGGAGAACTGAATTTCGCTTCCGTCCTTCGTCGCACTAATCACGACTCGGCCAGGACCGCTTAAAGAATTGATAAACGGGGAACTACACGAAGAACAGTTAATCACAACAATTGGGCGCTGAGCTGCCGCCAGCTTTTCGGCAAGATCGCCAGCCGCCAAATCTTTTCCTCGCAAGTTGAACTGAGCGACTCGGCTGTCGAAGGTGCCATGACCGATCAATACCAACCACAAAGGTTCGGACGTCTGAATGCTGCTGGTCTCGGATAGCTGCTGCATCAGTTCCTGAAGATCATTCGAGACATCGTCTCGGCCGATGACCTTCAAATCCGCGCCGCCTGCGTTAGCGGCGGACTGCCAGCGGTCGGCCCATTCTGAGAACTGAACTCCATATTCCGGAGCCCCTTCTGCACCGACAACAACAATCACGCTTTGCCGATCCTGAGCAACAGATTCCGCTGCAGCTGTCAAGAACACGGCAGCCAATGCCAGGACGACTGTTGTAGATGTCATAGAATTTTTCAATTGAACCACCATCAACTCAACACCCGCTATTTGTTCGTCTTCGGCATGCCGACAGAAGCACGCCAAAACGGCGTGTCGCCAATAGTAAGGTTACGGCAACCCAAGCCGTCGACGTAGTGTCCAGTCTGTGACAAAGCATCCGACCGCGACAACAAACACCCACCATTGATGCCAGATCGGCCAGGACCAGACTTCCACAAGTGGAGCATCTGAATGAGCAAGATCGTTGACAAACGTATCGAGCTCTGCCATCGCAATCACGCGTCCACCCGTTGCCGCTGCAACATCATTCAAAAATCGAGCATTCGCCGCAACCGAAGCCATCTCTTCCTGATCTGGCTGACTGGCCCAGCCCGTTGTCGCCGTCAGTTCTTCCGGCAACTGATCTGCTTCATTCAACGTTGCAACAACTTCAGCCGTGTAAGCTCCCGGGTCAACGGCCGACATAACAACTTCAAATCGACCGATCACATCCTCACTGGGCTCACCCGCGATTTCAGTTTTTTCACCGTTTGGCTTCGTCACTACAAAACGCACCGCCGCATCTTCGCGGACTTCGAAGTCTTTGCCCTTGATATCTGCGATCAACCGAACAGTACCAAGCCCCAGTGTTGGAGCAGGCTTTACGGAAACATCCAAACGCCTGGGAACATCCGCAACCAGCCACCGTATCATTTGACGACATGCCCTGGCGTGATCGTTAAGGTCTTCTTCTGGCTCTTCACCAGGAGCAATCGGGCCAGCGGTTGGGTTACGAGACTGCAAAGAAAAGTCCTGCAGACGGCGGCGACCTTCGTTCATTCGCCATCGCCAGAAATCTCCAATACACAATGCCGCCGAACGACCACGACCAAATCGCTGAGTCACCAGTGCGGGGAACTCGTTACCGGAATCGTCCAAGATCTTTGCCATGACGACAGCTCCGGGACGAATAAAGCTGGTAGCGTTGACGGTAACGAACGCCGGCATCTGAGCGACTCGCAGCTTTTCCGCTTCCTCGTTAGATCTCAATCGAATCCATGGCTGCAACCAGCCATCACGAGTCAGACTTAGCTGTACTGATCCGGTGGGTCCGGGAACATCTCGATGCAGGTCGACCGGCAGCAATTCTCCAACCGGAGTTCGATCATACTCGCCCTGACGAAACGATTCCTGGCCGCCCATCATCAGAAAACCACCACCTCGCTTTGAGACAAACTCGTAAATCAGCTGTAGCTGATCTGCGGTGAAGAACTCGGCTTCGATGTCGTCCACAATGATCGCGTCATAGGCGAACAGCTCCTCTGGCTTCTCAGGAAATCCGCCTTCCAGTTCGGTTTCATCCTTTGTGCCAAGCCGCACAAGTACGGGTTCGTCAAATTCTTCGGCCAGTTCCTGTTCGGTTTGATCGAAGCCTCGAAACAGCGAATTCGATGTTTCACCCTCGCGTCCGCGAAAGTCGAACTTCGCTTCCTTTTTTGCGATGCGAATCAAACCGACAAGTTCTGTCTGAGGATCCGTTTCGACAGCTCGCCGCAGGAATTTGAATTCCCAGTTGGGCCGCCCGGAAACATACAAAACTCGTCGCTTTTCGCTGCCTCGGTCAACGGCCACAAGTCGCTCATTGTTGATGGAGGTCGCCTCACCTTCGATCGGTTTATCATCCTTATCAAGCAACTGTGCCTTTACGTTATAGAACACCGTGCCGCCGCTTTCCGGGCGAGCTTCGAATCGCACGGCAGATTCCTCACCAGCGATTTGAGTCTTCGTTTCCAGCGGAACGCCTTTATCGTTCAGAAGTGTTATCTGGATCTTCTGACCATCTGCATGAACCTGCTTTGTTTGCACTTGAATCGTAACGGGAGCATCATCGAATGCTGTTTGATTAACGGTTACTGAACCAATTGCGACATCCGGTGAACCATCCGCTTCGTCAACCAGAATTGGATAGACGGGAGCCAGCGTCTTCAGAGCATCCAGAGATTCGAAATCGTCTGTGGCGTTTCCATCTGTCAGAAAGACGATCCCCGCCAGAGGTTGTCCGGAAAATCGCTGCTGAAGTTGCTCGAGCGCCGAACAAAGATTCGAAGCAGGCCGATCGAAGACGATGTCCTCGAATGAATCGATGCGTTCCAGGCGATCACTTACGGAATAACGCTGCAGTTCGAAATCCTGATCAATGCGGTTAATCCAGCCATTGGGCTCCGTCAGTTCGCCTCGATTCAAAGCTGCCCCAAACAAATCGGCTCGAGTCTTCTCGTTACCAATGGAAACCAGAAGACTTCGGCTGGTATCCGTAACAACGGCAAGAACGTTGGCTCCACTTCGAGGACGCGCACTGCTCCACAAGGGATTAACAAGACAGGCCGTGATCAGCAGCCACCCCAGAATCCGACAAAACGTCGCCAGGCCCAGACTCGCAAGGCGATTGCGGCTAACCCAGAACGCAATGATGACTCCGACGACGGCAACACCAATCGCCGGTGCCACCCAGCTTCGGTCTCCTGGAACAAGTGTGGCGATGATGGTCAGACTGACCATTACTTGTCCTCCTTGCGGCTTTGTCCCAGCAACTCGTAATAACGTTTGACCAGATCGTCAAACTCTTCCGGAACCGGTTCGCGATCGATCGGTACCATCGACCGATCAGACGACTTTTTCAGTAATTCCTGATTGATACGCTTCTGCAAAGTCGTCATTTCGTCCAGCAATTGTGACTTCACCAGATCCCACTGAGGTTCTGTTCCGTGACGACGAAACTCAGCGCGAATTGAACGAGCTCGGTCTCTGACCTGAGCAACCTGGTTTCGAAGTTCGGGGTCATCCAGCGTTTCTTCGACTTCACGAAGTCGATTGGACCAGTCACTGAATTCTTCGCCAGTCAACGGGCGACCCTGATTAGCACCTCGCCCACCATTGGATTCACGGCCACCGTTCATCAGGAAGGACGGCTGCCCAGAACGCTGTCCTTGTCCTTGTCCTTGTCCTTGACCCGGTTGTTCGCCCTGACCCGGCTGTTGACCCTGCCCCGGCTGTTGCCCCTGACCCGGTTGCTCGCCCTGACCCGGCTG
>CALFSX010000318.1 GCA_937916515.1 uncultured Planctomycetaceae bacterium
CCTTCAGGACTGAAAACGACTGTCGAATGCTGTTCCACGGGCTCGCGCCCGTGGCTATCACCTACCGTCACTTCGTGACTGAACCCCATTCAAACTCCAGCCTGCGATTTTTCGCTTTATCTCACGGTTTTACCGCTCGAAAATCCCTTCACGGCGTTGGCGGTAGCCCCTTGCCTTGGGTGGCAACTCACGGAACATCGGCCCGTATTTCAACTCAAAAGAGGCGACAGAGTGG
The DNA here is from genome assembly GCA_937916515.1 of uncultured Planctomycetaceae bacterium. Taxonomy (GTDB): domain Bacteria; phylum Planctomycetota; class Planctomycetia; order Planctomycetales; family Planctomycetaceae; genus Fuerstiella. Next base: position 236 of record CALFSX010000318.1, read on the forward strand.
CCGCCACTCTGCCACCTCGAAGCTTTTGGGAGCTGGCAATCCGGGGACTCCGTCCCCGGCAGCAAGCTGTCGTCCCTCCGAGGCTGTGAACAAATCAACGGGTGGCGAGGGTTTGGACTGAGCATGCGAAGGCCCCCCCGTGGTTTCACTCGTACCTCGCTCCAACCACGGCCACCCACGCGATATCTTCCCATTAATTCACAGCCTCTCCGGGACTCATGGGAGTGCGAGTGCCTGGGGTTGACGCGGGCTTCCGTTGTTTGTGCAACGGGCTGGTCTGTCAGATCCTCTGCAGCCGGTCGCCTTGGCCCAAAAACACCATGTCAACATCACCTTCTCAATCGCTAACCCTGGAACTTCAGTCCGAGGTCGTCAGTTAGTCGCACGAAAAGTCTCGAAGCAACGTCTCAAGACTGCTCATCTAACCGCTACAACCGGTTTAAATCGCCATGTGGCGTTCTGTAAACAGGTTCGGTTTTCTGCACGCTGCATTTCCGGGCCTACACTTTTCCGTGAACCATGAACCCATTCTGAGCCACGGTTATAAACCATGAAACCTGTTCGAGACCTGCTGAAACATTCTTCTGTGTATATGATTGGCCAGATTCTGACGCGAATGGCGTCGGTTCTGCTGCTGCCATTTTACACGCATGTGTTGACGCCGGCCGACTACGGCATCACGGCGATTCTGGATCTGCTGGCCGCCTTGCTGTCAACGTTCATCGCAGGCGGAATGATCAGCGCGGTAACTCGACACCACTTCGACGGCGACGATAAAGCTCACCAGGACAAAGTCTGGTGGACGGGGCTCACCATGGTTGGCACCGTGTGCACAATCATCGCCGTGCCTATGCTGCTTGGCCGCCAGGCACTTTCTGACCTGACCTTGGGCCCCGAGGTGGCCAATGGAGCGTGGTTGTATGTTTTGACCATCGCCACCATGTGGTTTACTGTGGTTGGCATGATCCTGGATGCTTATCTGCGAGTCATGAAATGGTCTGGCGTGTTTGTCGCCATTTCACTGGGACGCCTTATCCTCAACGTGTCGCTGAACGTGTGGCTGATTGTCGGGATGAAGATGGGCGTTGAAGGCCTGCTGCTTGGAAATCTGGTGTCAACTGTGCTGCACACATCTGTGTTGATGACCGTGTTTGTGAAGTCTCGCGGAGCATTCAGGACCGATTCTGAAATTGGTCGTCACATGATTCGCTTTGCCACTCCCCTGGTCGTGACGGCCCTGGCCAGCATGATGATGCATGAAGCCGATCGCTACTTTCTGCGAATCTGGGAATCGATGGACGAAGTCGGCATCTATTCACTGGCTCACAAAATTGGCTTCGCCGTTAACACGCTGTGCCTGCTGCCGTTTATCTCCATCTGGCACGTCGCAATTTACGACATCGAAAACATGCCGGATTCACGCCGGGTATTCAGTAAAATGTTCGGATGGTTCACCGCAGGACTCGGCATCCTGTTGTTGGGGGCATCGTTGACGGTCCATCCAATTCTGCCAATGTTAACACCAGATGCGTACAGCGAATCAATTGAATTGATCTCCGTCATTCTGCTGGGCTTCTATGTGTTCGGTCTAAGCTTCATGTTTGAAGTTCCCTCGCTGCTGACCAAAAACACACGGCTGATGATTCCCGGATCAATTGCGGGCTTGATTGTCAACGTCGTTGCCAACGTGCTGCTGATTCCCGTCATCGGATCGTGGGGAGCTGCGTGGGCAGGAGTGCTCACTTACCTGACGTACAGCTTCACAATTTTGTACTTTAACCGCAGAGCGATGAAGCTGGAATATCCGTGGGGCCGCTTTGCGTTTTCGACAACAGCGTTAATCGCCAGCTATGTTGCAATTCGCTTCGGCGTGTTTCCTCACGTAAATGCATGGTGGCAGATCGCGGCGTCGGTTGCCGTGTGTGCTGCGTGGGCCGTTGTGCTGTTTGGTCGTGAAGGCCTGGATCTGTTGATGGAACGACTTCGCAGGACCAGGGAATCTGAAACCGAATTGAATGCTGAAACGACGTCTGTGATCGCTAAAGTAACGGCCGTCGAAGAAATGGCGGGAGCTTGATCGATGAAAGCCTTCGCCAAAGCTGTGCTGCGTAGTCTTAGCTTTGCATGCGTCAGCCCCGTGATTTTGCTGTATATATTGCACGCTGCGATTGCGGGAAATGAAAAGGCATTTCCGGGCTGGTCTCAGCTAATGAGCCTGGTACCGGGAAAACTGGGAATCTATCTGCGACACGCATTCTATCGCTGTGCATTAAACAGCTGCGAAGAAGATGCGTGCATTTCGTTCGGAACAATTTTCTCACACCCTAACGCTGCCGTCGGCAAGACGGCTTACATCGGAAACTTCTGTTCCATCGGCGACGTGCAAATCGGCGACGACGTATTGATTGCGTCTCATGTGTCCATTATGAACGGATGCAATCAGCATGGAATCAACCGGCTGGACATTCCAATGCGCGAACAGATCGGCGTCTACGAACCGGTCACTATCGGCTGTGACACGTGGATTGGCGAACGAGCGACCATTGCTGCCAACATTGGTAAGCACTGCGTCATAGGAGCCGGCTCACTGGTGCTGCACCCGATTCCTGACTACGCGATCGCAGTAGGCGTTCCCGCACGCGTCATTCGCGATCGTCGACAACAAGGGCTTCGCCCTTGACCCGGTGGCGTGGATGGCGGGAAGACGTGGGACGTTCTAATCGCCGAGCCGCTCCGTTGTCGCTATGGGTAATGATGCGGGCCGGGAACGCCGGGGTTTCGCTTGCACCTCGCTGTAACCCCGGACCTCCATCACGCTCACATTTCGGCAAGCATCTATTTAGTCTTCCATGACTTCCTTTTCTTTGTTTTCCGCAATCTTGTTGACGCTGGCTTCGTACTTTTTCGTCAGGTCCTGGACCTTGTCTTTGGTATTGTCGCGATCGTCTTCCGTCATGGTTTTGGCCTTTTCGGCCTGATCGGCGTGCTTGTTGGCGTCGCGGCGAATGTTGCGAATGGACACGCGAGCTTCTTCGGCCAGTTCTTTGATTCGACTGGCCATCTGTTGACGGCGTTCCGTCGAAAGAGGCGGCACGTTTAGTCGAATGACTCGACCATCGTTATTAGGGGCCATCCCTAAATCGCTGTTCTGAATCGACTTGGCGATATCATTCAAAGTCGTAATATCGAACGGGCGAATCATAATCTGTTGCGGTTCCGGCACGCTGACATTCGCAATTTGCTTCAGCGGCGTTGGAGATCCGTAATAGTCCACTCGCACAGAATCCACCAGCCCCGGGTTCGCTCGTCCGGTACGAATACCGCCCATCGACGATCCCATGTGCTCAATAGCTTTTTCCATACGTTCTTCGGCATCCAGAAGAATTTCGTCCTGATCCATGATTTTGAACTCCTGCTGTGTATTTTCAATAATCGTCCGGGAAGGCAGAAACAGCCGTTAATCCGCAGACAGTTGGTTTTGCGTTTTCTTGCAACATCGTAGCCAACCAGAAACACTCGTCAACGCGGGTGAACTTCTGACCTGCTGATTTCGTGCCCCAACATCGCTTGCTGACGGCAATCCTACCCAAAATGCAGCAAATCCTGCCCGCCGCTGAAAGTCGCACCGGATGATGCCTGAGGTTTAGAGCCCTACTAAAAAAAAGATGCACCCACGCTGCACGCATGATTTTCGCAGCGACAACGGAGCGGCTCGGCGCTTAGAACGCTCCACGTCTTCCCGCAATCCACGCCACCGGGTCAAGGGCGAAGCCCTTGTTCAGAGCGACAACGGAGCGGCTCGGCGATTAGAACGTCCCACGTCTTCCCGTCAGCCACGCCACCGGGTCAGGGGCAAAGCCCTTGTTCGCAGCGACAACGGAGCGGCTCGGCGATTAGAACGCCCCACGTCTTCCCGCAATCCACGCCACCGGGTCAAGGGCGAAGCCCTTGTTTCGCAGCGACAACGGAGCGGCTCGGCGATTAGAACGCTCCACGTCTTCCCGTCAGCCACGCCCACTGGGTCAAGGGCAAAGCCCTTGTTCGTAGCGACAACGGAGCGGCTCGGCGATTAGAACGCTCCACGCCTTCCCGTCAGCCACGCCACCGGGTCAGGGGCAAAGCCCTTGTTCAGAGCGACAACGGAGCGGCTCGGCGATTAGAACGCTCCACGCCTTCCCGTCAGCCACGCCACCGGGTCAGGGGCAAAGCCCTTGTTCAGAGCGACAACGGAGCGGCTCGGCGATTAGAACGCTCCACGCCTTCCCGTCAGCCACGCCACCGGGTCAGGGGCAAAGCCCTTGTTCAGAGCGACAACGGAGCGGCTCGGCGATTAGAACGTCCCACGTCTTCCCGTCAGCCACGCCACTGGGTCAAGGGCGAAGCCCTTGTCAATCGATCAGGCATTACGTTTGGGGTGTTCAGAAAACTGAACAATCAGTTGCAGAAAATCACCATGTTCCTTCTTTCAACGGGAATCCGCAGTGTTACAATTCGGTTTATGTACGCCACCGATACAATCCTTACGTTCGCTTTTCCTGCCGGAAGACTCGGCGGGACGCGATTGAAAATCAGCTTTTTCTTCCCCGTGTTGGCTCTGGCCTTCATTTGGCGGCAGGATTTGTTGTTCGGCATTATGGCGACCGCCATTTTGCTGTTCAGCGTCTTCGTGCACGAACTCACGCACCTGCTGGCAGCTCGATCCGCTGGCGGAGACATGGAAGAAATCAGTGTCTGGCCGCTGGGTGGTTTGGTTGAACCATCTGTGCGAGGTCACTTGCAACAGCACGTGCAGACGATGATGTCCGCTCCGCTGGTAAATCTGCTGCTGGCGTTAAGTTGCACTCTTACGCTTTCGAGTGCTCAGATAACACCGCTGCTGAATCCATTTGGCGAATTCGCCATTGGGCAGGGTGAATCTCTGGCCACAACCGCGTGGCGAGTTGCCTTTTTGTGCAACTGGGTTTTGTTTTTGTCGAACCTGATTCCAGTCGCTCCCTTCGACCTGGGACTGCTGCTAAGAACTTATCTGACCAGCCGCTTCAGCGATTCAGAAAGCCGCGATCTGATGATTCGGCTCGGACTGGTGTTTGGGCTGCTGGGAATTTTCTCCGGCTTCGTGTTCGATAGCAGTGCTTTGGTTACTTGCGCGGCATTTGTGCTGGTGTTGCAGATTCATGAAAACCTGCGCTGGTACGAAGTGGCCGGCTCCACAGAATCATACTCCGACTACGAGTTCGACGACCTGGACGAAGAAAGTGCCAGCTTTGCAGAATCGTGGGCCGAGTACCAGGAAACTCACGAGTCGAACGACGAATCCAACGCAGACGTACTGGGCCGTTGGCGTGATCAGCGAGAACAGGAACGGCAGGAACGCGAACAGGAAGAACGCCGAAAAGACGAACAGCAGATGGACGAAATTCTGCTGAAGCTGCACGAAGGCGGTCGAGATGCCTTAAGCACCAGCGAGCTGCATTTTTTGAATCGCGTTAGTGTCCGTTTTCGCAACGGCAAACTTCATAATTGAAAATGCTGCTGACCAAGTTGTGGTGACCTGACAGACACGTGCGGTCACCGATTGTGGCTGTTTGTAGATTGTTCAGCCCCGGTCCACCTTGCCAGATTCACAAACATCTATGACTGTCCCTTAGCGCACCTGCGCTGGCCGAAGCGCAGAGCGGTGTCATCGCAGGAGTTGTGATTTCAAGCCCAGAGCATTGCACCGCAAGTTGTCGTTGTTGCTCGTTCATGCCGAAAGCGATTTTCGAACGCCGCAGAAATCCGCACGCCAGCAACCGTTCAGCAGAGACCGGGCGTTCTTAAGCTGGCTCGCGTGGTTGCAGATCGGAACAGATGCGACTTGGCACGTAACATCTACTGAATCACCGTAAGCGCATTTCGCAATACGTTTCCGGACGCTCCCCCTTTTACACCCGCCCCGCTAAAGTGTAGATTGCACGGTTGCCGGTTCAATTTACCTTCCAACCTATCCTTCCTTGTGAACACCGATCACTATGCAAAAACGATTGCTGCTTGTCATTGCCTTGCCATATCTGGCTGCCGCACTAACTGCCGATGCGGTGGGTCAGTCTCGAACCTTAAAGTTCAACGATCCTAAGCCACAAAAATACCAGCTGTCGGCCAGAGCCAGCGAACTTGATCCATTGGCTAAGCCACATCCGGAAATCGACTTTGGATTCACCGACAAAAACGGAAAACCAACCGACACAGAAAAAGCGTCAGTGGATACGTCCGTTGCTCCCAAAGGCAAGCTGGTCATCTGGTTGATGTCGCATAACCAGGCATTGTTCGATCGCCTGAACAGCTACGGCCTGCACGCGATTCAACCGCACTATGCCAACAGGTGGTTTTCTATCTGCTGTAAAGAAAAACCAATTTCGGAACACTGTCGCGGCAATATTCGGATCGAAGCCGCCACCGGCCAGGACTTCAGTGATGAAGTGGATATCCCCAAACACGATGGAATGATGGAACGTTCGTATCGGTTTGTGAAGTGGCTGGCCGCCGAAAATCCCCAGGGTGGTTGGAGCTACTTTCTGACAGAAGATGGCAAAGGCCTGCGCTGGGAGCACGTCATTATTTCCGGCAGTTCACACGGATCAACCACGGCCGCTCGATTCGCCAAGTTTCAGAAGGTGGATCGAGTTGTCGCGTTGTGCGGCCCGCGAGATAACTTTCAGACCTGGCAAGCACTTCCTTCCGCCACGCCGGAAAACCGCTACTTCGGATTTTCGCACGTGCTGGATGGAGGCTGGAAAGGTGATCATTACTGCCGCAGCTGGGAAATGCTGGGAATGCACAAATTCGGCCCGATTGTAAACGTCGACAATCAAAAGCCCCCCTTCGGAAACACCAGACGCCTGATCACCAGCTTCGATGTGGGCGGCGACGAAAAGCGAGCTCACAGTTCCGTTCAGCCTGGTAAAGCCGCATGGCGAGACGCCAAAGGAACATACCTGCACGAAGACGTTTGGCGTTATCTGTACACTCACCCGGTCGACAAAGTTGGCAAAGCCGTTCCCATGGACGAAAGCTGCGTCAAAGATCAGAAGCAATAGCCACGGGTGTTGTGAAAGCGTCTCAGTGGGTGGCACGTCTTTTAAGAAGGCGTGTCGCGCAGCGATCGAAAAACGCTATCCAACTCACACCAGGTTTAACGCATGCCATATGCGTTTCGCTGCAAAAACGACGCAGTTCCCGTTTAATCCAAATCGCCAAGTAGCAAAGTCGGCGGTTGCGCCTGCGTAATCTACAAGTCGGGTTAAACGAATCAATTTCCCTGGCCAGAGCAGTTTCCAATGGCTTTGCCACACAAGCAGGCTGATGCCAGCATGTGCCACCCACTTTTCCGCCACGTTTCGGACCACCCCCTATGCCACATCGACTTCTGGCACTCACAGTGATTCTGCTGGCCGTCCCAACGTCCTCTGCACTTTCGCAACAACAATCGCAGGTCGTACCGCTTGCTGCTCCCGAATCGGTCGGCATGAATCCACAGCGACTCGCCATCATCGACGATGTGGTGGCCGAAGGATTGCGTTACAAAAAGATGCCGGGGTGCGTGGTGTTGATTGGCTATCAGGGACGCACCGTCTTCCACAAGGCGTATGGGCATCGGCAACTTGTTCCCGAAGAACAACCGATGCTGGCTGATACCGTCTTTGACATGGCTTCTTTAACGAAACCGATCGCGACGGCCACCTGCGCGATGCTACTTGTGGAAGCAAAGTTAGTGGACCTGGACGCGGCCGTTGCGAAGTACATTCCGGAATTCGGACAGAACGGAAAACAGGATATCACGGTTCGCCAGTTGTTGACTCATACGGGCGGCCTGATTCCCGACAACAGCATGAAGGACTATGCAAACGGCCCGACGCAGGCCTTCGAAAAGATTCACCAACTCAGCACATACGCAGAACCCGGCACAAAGTTTGTGTACTCCGACGTAGGCTTCATTGTACTGGCGGAACTTATTGAACGCGTGTCAGGGCAAACTGTGCATGAATTCAGCCAGCAGAAACTGTTCAAGCCGCTGGGAATGACAGAAACCGGTTATCTGCCGGCCGAAGCTCTGCAAGTGCGAGCGGCCGTGACTCAGCAACGCGACGGTCACTGGATGGCGGGCGAAGTCCACGACCCGCGAGCCTTCGCATTGGCAGGTGTGGCGGGCCATGCCGGACTGTTTTCCACCGCCAGTGATCTGGCAACTTACTGCCAGATGCTGCTGAACTCAGGAACGATGGGTGGCACCACAATTATGCAGCCCGCTACCGTTGCGACAATGACAGCGGCTCAGGAAGTCCCCTCAGGCTTCAGAACTCTGGGTTGGGACATGCGATCGCCGTATTCTTCCAACCGAGGCGACTTCTTCAGCAAGTCCGCGTTCGGGCACGGTGGATTCACGGGCACGTCGATGTGGATCGATCCCGATCAACAGCTGTTCGTGATCTTTCTCAGTAATCGAGTTCACCCGGACGGCAACGGCTCCGTTAACTCCATCGCCGGCCGCATAGGAACCATCGCCGCCGCCGCGATTGAGACAAAGTAACGGCCCACGTCACGCTCTGCCTTTGAATTTACTTCGGTGGTGGAAGCGAACTTGAGGGCGCATCGCACATGACGAATTCGGGCCATCCACCTGAGGATTCGCCTCGCGGTTTATTCGCCGATGATCTTTACCAGAATTCTTTTTCGGCGGCGACCATCAAATTCGTAATAGAAGATGTGTTCCCACGGGCCAAGGTGCAGTTTGCCGTTTGTGATGGCCACGACCACTTCTCGCCCCATCACCTGGCGTTTGTGGTGAGCGTCTGCGTTGTCTTCGCCCGTGCGATTGTGGTGATAACGTTCTGGCGATGGATCAAACGGTGCCAGTTCTTCCAGCCATTTGTCATAGTCGCGATGCAGGCCGGATTCGTTGTCGTTAATGAACACACTGGCCGTAATGTGCATGGCATTCACCAGCACTAATCCGTCCTGCACGCCGCTTTCGGCCACCAGATCTTCCACTTTGTCATGGACAGAAATGATGGCTCGGCGTTCCGGAACTTCCACCCACAGTTCTTTCGTCAGTGATTTCATCGTTGTGTTGTATCAGCCTGAATGATCTCTATAAACGAAATTCACCACCAACAGCCAGCACTTCAGGCTTCGCTGATGTTTCCAAAGTCACTTGAGTCGCCCAGGCGTCTGCGTCCTGAGCAATCAGGGGCCACGTGTTATAGTGAGCGGGAATGACCGTTTCCGGATCGATCAGTTTAATGGCTTTGATGGAATCGTCCGGGCCCATCGTGAAGTTGTCGCCAATCGGCAGCACGGCCACGGCGATGTGTTCTTCGCCGATCAACTTCATGTCGTAAAACAGTCCGGTGTCACCAGCGAAATAGATATTGCCGTCGTTGGTTTTTAGAACCATGCCCGTTGGATTGCCGCCATTGCTGCCATCCGGAAGCTCCGAACCGTGATGAGCGATCGTCAGTTTCACAGTTCCGAAATCAAACGGGTGACTTCCGCCAATGTGCATCGCATGAGCATTCTCAACGCCCTGCTTCTGCAGCCACGTAACAATTTCGAAGTTTGAAATCACCAGAGCGTTTGTTCGTCCGGCGATTTCGATGGTGTCACCCACATGGTCTCCGTGACCGTGAGTCACCATAATTACGTCGGCTTCAACATCGGCGGCGGACACCTGAGCAGCTGGGTTTCCGTTAAAAAACGGATCGACCAGAATCGTCTTGCCGCCTGTGTTGACCTGAAACGTGGAATGACCAAGCCACTTGATCGTTGTCGACATCTAATCCTCCAGTTATTAATCAACACCACACACGCTTTCCTGTGTGCGACCCTGTTTCAGCCACCAGCCAGAATTGCGTTCATGTTCTTCTTATAGGCTTCAACGCCTGGTTGCCCGTATGGGTTGGTGCCAACCAATCGTCCTTCAACCACAGTTGCCAGCATGAACATCTGGAAGATCTGGCCAACGACATGAGCGTTGATGGTCGGCAGCTGAATGTCGGTCGTTGGACGATTTTCATCCGCGTAGGCTTTGTTGGTGCCTTCAATGGCGGCTTGCAGAATTCGTGGCAATTCGAATCCGGCGAACTTATTCAGCTGATCAAAATCGTCATCGCGTTTCAGGACCGAAATCGGATCAGACATCGGCTTTCCGGGAAGCAGATTAGTGATCAGCTTGTCGCGGCGGCCTTCCTGGTGCTGCTGTCCTCGACTATGCAGGTCGCGAGTGTTCACGCCGGTAAGTGGGGTGGCACCGATTTCGTGTTTGCCCAGACTTTCTGCCAACAGCTGGTCGTACCAAAGTCCAATCGCTTCCAACCGACTGCCCCAGGTTGAAAGGATTCGAATGCGAAGATCACTGTCAATTTCAAGAGCGTGCGAAACGGCCGTGTAATCCAGCACTGCGTTGCTGCCGTAGGCCGCAGAACGCATGTGTTCGGTCATGTCGGCGGCTCCCTGCAACAGTTCGCGAATGTTAATGCCAGCCACAGCAGCGGGCAGCAGGCCTACAGGAGTCAGCACGGAAAAACGTCCGCCGATACCGTCCGGGATTGAGAAGATATCATCAAATCCAGCTTCGTTGGCAAGGTCTCGCAGCTTGCCGGAATCGCCGGTCACCGGCACAATCAGTTGTTTGACGGCGTCTGGAAAACGTCGTTCAATCATGTCTCGAAAGTTGCGAAACGAAACAGCGGTTTCCAGTGTTCCGCCGGATTTGCTGATCACAATAACGGCAGTGCGAGCTCCCGGAGCTGCCTTGTCTTCGGCTCGTTCCGCTCGTTTGTCGAGCATGTTCAGAAGGGCTTTCTGATTATCAGAATCGACATTCCAGCCTTCAAAGTAAATTCGCGGCACACCAGCTCGCCCGTTGCGGCAGAGCTCGTTGTGATACGGATTGTTCAACGCTTCAAACATGGCTCGCATGCCCATGTAAGAACCGCCAATGCCCAGTACAACAACGGAATCAACAGTATCTCGCAGCCGAGCGGCGCAGGCTTCCAGTCGAGCAATCAGACTGTTGTCGCCGTTTTCCTGCAGATCCAGCAGCAGTTCTTCCGGCCATTGAATAAAACCGGCATCCAGCGGATCTTTTTCAGGCGGAACCGCAGCCCCACTTTGCCACAGTTCGACGTCATTCAAGGTTTCGTCGCGAGCCGCCTCAATGGCCGATTGCAAACCCTTCAGACGGCCGGGGGCAATATGCTTCAAAGCTGCGGAAGGATCGTATTCTAGCAGTGAACTCATGAGAGACTCCGGACGGTATTAAATTCAGTTGTGCCTGAAAGGCAGGTGGTGATTCTATGTTCTTGATCAGGTTTTTCACACGAAGGCACCGAATGCTTAGCTGCGGGTTCGACCTTCCAACAGCGAACGCAAAGAGAGCACGCACTGTCAACATCAAATCAATCAAAACGACAGGTAGGCACGTGTTGTAGCCGGAAGTTTTGCGGATCACAAACGTGGCAGGCTGCGATAGAATTTCGCCAGTGCGCCAGCTAACGGCAACGCCGACGAATCCCGCAACTGCGTAACGGCGCCACAGGTGAGTTTTGTCAGCTTAAGTGCTGGGCGTAACACCGAATTTAGCCTGGTCCGGGGGCCCGGCAAGCCTCTGAGGCAATCTCAGAGGGAGGCCGAAACACACACAAGCACACGCCGCCCCGAGTTCACCTCGGGGGTTCACAGCGTCTTTGCGCTACATCTTAAATCGCTCGCAAAACAGCGGCGGCGCTTTGGCCCATGGCTGTGCGGTTAACGGTTAAAGCGGTGCGACTTCTGAGCCCTTGCGGTCCTTCGTTGACGACGTTAAGTCGACAACGTGGATCCGGAGTCTCATAGTTCAATGTCGCTGGCACCAGGCCATTTCTAAGTGACAGCAACGTACCCGCCAGTTCAACGGCACCAGCACCGGCGTCGAAGTGGCCGACGAAGCTTTTCATCGCCGTAACAGGCACCTTCAGCACGCAGTCACCCAAAGCTCGGTAGTAAGCTCTGGATTCAACAATATCGTCTGGTTGAGTACTTTTGCCCTGAGCGTTGATGTGGCCCAGTTCCTGCGGCCGAATTCCCGCTCGACGCATGCTGGCTTCAATCGCTCGCACAAGCCCCAGACCGGCTGATTCGTTGCCGTGGCCTTTACCATCGCTGCCGCCGCCAACACCCAGAACTTCTGCGTAAATATCCGCGCCTCGACGCTTGGCGTGTTCGAAGCTTTCCACAACAAACGACGCCGCGCCTTCACCAACCACGGCTCCATCGCGTTCAAAGTCGAACGGACGGCAAACGCGAGAAGGATCGTCGTTGCGTTGCGACAGGCCTTCAAAGCGGTGAAACTTGGCAATGTCAACGGGATGAATATTGCTGCTGCAAGCTCCCACAATCATGGCATCAGCTCGGCCAGCTTCGATCACTCGAACAGCTTCCGACAGAGCCAGCAAGGCAGACGCGTCTCGACACGTAATTGTGTTGTTGGGGCCGCAGGCGTTGTGATCAATCGAAATATGGCACGCTGGCATGTTGGGAAGCTGTCGAAGCAACCACAACGGAGCGATTCGTCCCATGCCGCCTTCGCCCCAGCGAGTCATGGAAAATTCGTTCGACTCATCGCAGCTGGCCTGTGCGGCCGCAGCAAGTTCGGATGGGTGAGTCGTCATGCGACCGGCACCGTAGACAACTCCCAGGCGATACGGGTCGATGTCGCCGTTTTCGAGCCCTGTATCTTTCATGGCAAGGGCGGCAGACGCCACGCCAAGCTGCATGTCTCTGGACATGACCTTCAGAAACTTGCGATCGCGCAGGTGCTGAACAGGATCGAAATCCCGTACCTCGGCCGCAAAGGGAGAAGGCAACTCGTCAGTATCAATAGACTGCAAATAGTCGATACCGGAGCGGTTGTTTTTTAAGCTGTCCCAAAAGCGTTCTTTACCGATGCCAATTGGAGAAACAACCCCAACACCAGTAATAACCACTCGACTACCATCGCACCCAGCCATGGTGAAGCCTTTAATTTTTGACGCAGAAGACGACTCATCCGATCTTCTGTTTCGACCCATCTTGAGAAGGTTGCCGAAAATCCCTTTCAGCCGAAGCAGACGCCACATCCCTCTGCGTACGTCGACAAATCAATCTGTTTTTCTTCAGGCAGTCTTGTGTTTCGTGCGTCTACTCCCCAGCAAACACACAAATAACTGCCGTCAGTAAGCCAACCAAACATTGAATTCAGTCAACCCAATCTAGATTACACGCATGTGAGGTCGTTCTGTCAAGACGTCAGCTGGTTTTCTATCGCATCAAACCTGTACAAAATTACAGTTAATTCTCGAATTTGCGGCAATTTCGGCCTGAATGGAGTTATTCGAAGAATTCCACCAGGCAGGGGAATTATGAAACTCCCCCAACGTTCGTAGACTTTTATCGGCTTTCAGACGCTCAGGGAGTGGTAGCTCCTGCCGTTGCTGCCAACGAAAACGGACTGAATTCTCGCTTGCGGAAGATTCTTGACCAAATTCAAAGCGTGCTTCCCAAACTGGCTGTTGGCAACGCCGGAAGACGTTAAACCTGCCTGATTGAAGATTATTGGCTCGCCAGCAGTTAAGGCAATCGTAAGAGAAGTCGTAAAATCCATTATGCCACGGGCATATTCTTGTGTTTCACTCACCGCCATAAGCTACCCAGCTATCACGTTTTCTTTATCCTGAATGGCCGACCGCTTACAGATTGAAGTTTCTGCATGTTTAAAAATCCTCAAATCCCGGCAAAGGCACTTTATCCGTTTTGCCGTTCTATGGGACGCATGCTGGAATCCGGCGTTGAAGTTCGGAAGTCTTTGAAAACATGTTCGGCTCATTCGCCAGACCCTCGCCTGACAAGCACGGTTGGGCGAATCATCAAAGACATTCAAAAGGGCGATGATCTGACGTCCGCCTTTACCAATCAGGGGCCGCATTATCCGCCGCTGTTTTTGGACTTGCTAAGCGTTGGAGAACAAACAGGATCGATGCCGGAAGTGTTTAACAGTCTGGCCGATTACTACGAAGCCAACGTTAATCGAATGAAAGAATTTCGGTCGCAGATTTTCTGGCCCGTGTTTCAACTGTTCGCCGCCATCTTGATCATCGGCCTGCTGATTTACATTCTGGGAATTATCGGGTCCCCCAACGCGGATGGCACTTCCAATGATGTTCTGGGACTCGGGCTGGTTGGCACCAGTGGAGCAATCACCTGGTTTGTGTTGTGTTACGGATCGATCGCTGCGGCGTTTGCGGCATACATTTTCGTCACGCGAAACGCGACCGGCAAACAGGCGCTGCATCCGTTTCTGATGATGATTCCCGGTGTGGGATACTGCATGAAGACGTTCGCGATTGCTCGTTTTTCCTGGTGTTTTTCGCTTACTCAACGAGCCGGCATGAGTATCAAACCCAGTATCGAATCCAGTTTGAAGGCCACAGGCAACGGCGCTTTCGTTTCTGCCATTCCGTTTGTATGGGACAATCTACAGCATGGCGAAACATTGGCTGACGCCCTGAAGTCGACCACTTTGTTTCCTGTGGAATTTCTGCACATCGTGGAAACAGCCGAAGAATCCGGAACGGTGCCGGAAGCACTGGAACGGCTAAGTCATCGTTTTGACGAAGACGCTCATCGAGCCATGACGTGGCTCACAAATGTGATCGCCAGGATCATCTGGGGATTAGTCGCGTGCTTCATCGGCTATATCGTGATCAGCTTCTTTATGCGATACGTGGCCATGATTAATTCGTTCATGTGATCTGTCGTTAAGTAGGCCGGATCGAGCGTCCGCCGTGTGCCGAAACGTCGCAAACCCTGGCTGCAAAGACTTAGAACGCCTAACAAAACCGTTCTTTCGGTGAAAAGAATTGTGGACGGTTGATT
>CALFSX010000319.1 GCA_937916515.1 uncultured Planctomycetaceae bacterium
GTTTGTGCAGCTGATGCGGTAGGTGTATGAAATAGTGCCGATGCGGGAAACTGGGTATTGCCTGATGATAAACCATTTCCACCCTATATTGTGGCCACTTTACCACGGAGATCTAAGTCGCTGGATGCAATGACTCATGACATCCATGTTCGGGGCGATCAACGGCATTACAAAGACAGCGGGCATGTCTGGCAGGGGCGGTTCAAAGCATTCCCTGTTCAATCCCATGATCATTATCTGGCCGTGCTGCGTTACGTCGAGCGAAATCCCCTGCGGGCGAAGATGGCAGAGAGAAGCCACGAACAGCCGCGGTCCAGCCTGAAACAGAACGCTGGCAGCGGCCCCGCAGCACGACGGTCCCATTCTGAAGCCTGCTCAGTGGACTCGCCATGTCAGCGGAGTGGAAACAGAAGCCGAACGAAACGCCCTGCGTCACAGTCTTGCTCCCGGTACACCGTTCGTTGATAATCAACCACAGGAAAAAACCGTGTGAACACTCGGCGTCGAATCATCGCTTCGACCGAGAGCCCGGCCAAAACAGCAATAGAAGTAGAATGCCCCCTCTTGCTTCTTGAAGACAAGACGATCACCGGCGTTCGTGTTTCACAGAACGACGATCAGATTGTTCTGCGAAACCTGGCTCAACCCAATCCGATCACAATCGCCGTCGATGAAATCGAAGAGGTGATTAAAGCCAAAGTGTCTCTGATGCCAGCCAACCTGGTTCGGCTGCTGAAAGATGCACAGGAATTCGATCACCTGATGAGGTACATCCTGCAGGTCAGAAAACGCTGCCCAGATTTACGCAAGAGTGGTGGCTTAAAGCCACCACTCTGTTATTTGAAGCCGTCGCTCGAACGCAGATGTGGCGTTAAACTATCTTGCTTCCAATGCGTTGGCATAGGCAGCCGGGCTGCCGACGAACTTCTGCATGTTTTCCTGCGTGCTGGCAAACCACAGACGTCCTCGGAACATGGCGGCATATTCCAGCTTGCCTTCCACTGCTTCGCCTGTTTCAACAAGTGTTACTGTGCAGGTGCCGTCGTTCATTGGGAAATACAGTTCCGGGTTCGCTTTGAACTTTTCCGCCTGAGCTGCGTTTTGGAAGTACAGCGTTTTGCCGTGGTACTTCAGCTTGAATTGCGGAGTGCCCGAGACCAGGCTGCGACTTTCCTGCACCGATGGAAGACAGAATCCTTCAAACGCTGGAAGCTCGTGAACCACAGGACTTCGTTGTTGCTGTTGCTCTAACGGTAACTGAGGCGATGCTGCCTGAGTCATCGAAACAGTCCCAAATGGGTCTGGTGTCGATCCCGCATCACGAGCGACGGGCTGGCCAGGTTGAGGCTGCACGGTGTTCGGGATTGACGCGGTGGCCACTGGAGCGGGCTGGCGAGAACTTGCAAACTTGCTTAGATCACCCTGCAGTTTAGGAAACAGTTGTTCCTTGGTTTGAAACCCCGTCATGCGATTTAGAATCACCATTTCAGGAGAAACAACCAGCAACGCGGGAATGCCAGTGATTTTCAGGTGCTTCATGAGAGCCTGATTTTTGTCGGCATCCAGCAACACCGGCACAAATTCCTGATTAACCAAAGCGGCAACTTCGGGCTGAGAGAACGTTTCCTTTTCCATCTTCTTGCACGGTCCACACCAGCCAGCCGTAAACTTCATCAGGACAAGACGTCCGGATTCGTTAGCTGAACGCAGCGACGATTCCACATCGGTTGACCAGTTAACGTGGTCTGCGATGCTGGATGCGGGTAGTGAGCAAAGGGCCAGTAAGACGAGAACTGCGGCCGGGGTTCTGGTTCGGGCGATCATTTGTGTGTCTTTTCAGTTGCCTCACCGAATGCGGTGCTTCTGGTTGTGAGTATCTGCATAAGTCGGCCATTCGCCGATGAGGCTGTGACGATTACAGCGATTTTCCCGTTGCCCTTCGACCATCAATATGAGTTGCAGCTTAACATCGATCTCAGTTCGGCAGTTGTTGCGACTAGCACCCCCGATGCGGCGTGGTTGTTAATCCACTACGCATTCACGATCAGACGTGTTCACCAAATTTTGTTGTTTGTTGTTTTACAATGAAGTTTTAACACGGCGAATCGAAGTTAAGTCTGGCGCGTGAGACACTTCACCAAATCGGAAAAGGCGAAAAGGTGCACTCATTTCTGAGTGCACCTTTTTGCGACAAAGACTTTGCCGGGCGATGCTTACTACTGTTCTTTCGTATCGCTGGCAAACTGTATGGTTGGTTCCTGAGCGTAGCCGTTTGGTGTGCCAAGTACGACGGTTGTTGGAAGTTGTCGTCGGTACATTGCACTTGGGGTGGAACGAGCTCGAGTCACGTCTTTACGAAGTGCTCCTCGCTGAATCGGTCCAACTCCAAAAACGGTCCAGTTGTCGTCGTCAGATTCAGCCATCGCCAAACCGCCATCGCCAAGTACTCGCTTGGTTTTTGCGTCGTATGTGACGAGCCCGATTTTGGCATAGCCGTACTGAGTCTTGCGTTCTGCCAGGCGAATTTCCGGAACGGTCAGCATGCCCGGAAGTGCGATTTCAGGCGTTCCCAGAAACGATTCCGCTGAGTCCGTTCCAACGCCACCACTGCGTGGCTCCATGACAACATCGGCCTCATCAACAGAAGCAACCAACACGCCGCCAGCTCGCATAATTCGATGTCGAATCGAACCAGTGACGTATGGCTTATCCACGCATTCAAGGTATTTTTCTTCGACAAACACCTTCTGGTTGTACATCGGTGTAAAATCAACTTTGTCCAGCGACTGATCCACAGCGTTGGACAGCAGCATTTGTTCCTTAGCTGTTCTGGGTGTGTTGGAGGTCTTTGAAGAAGCACATCCCACAGAAATCAGCAGCAACCCGGCAGCAGCCAGGCTGAAAAGCTTCTGAAAGTTCATCATCAATCCTTTGATGCAAAATGACACCGCCCGCGGTTACACAGAATCTAAAGGGCGACTGTAATCGCCTCAAGAGAGGTTCTAACTGACATGGTCTCGAATTGGCCCGCAAACTCGTGATACCTTGCATTGGAAAGACTCAACCCGCAAAACTCAGCAATTTCCGCCGGTGCCTTGCGTGTTGAATGTTTCGCTTGTGATGTTTCGGCAGTTTATGATGGCCAGAGTCTGCAGAACTTTGCCCAGCGGGCAAAGTTGTAAGGAGTCGCTTTCGATCGCCATTCGACCGGCAAAAGCCAGGCTTCGTTGCAGTGCCGCCCAAACAGCGCCGGCTATCACCATCATACGTGCAGGCTGCTGGTAAATGCCTAAAGCTGCTATCATTCCGCCAACGCCAGGCTAAACAACGTATCCGTAAACGGTGTTCCAAACATGAATCACACACAGGATTGCAACTGCGGTTGCGACAATCGTCGTTTTCTAAACGGCTGCGCAGCGACGATTCATCGTTATGCGGCATTGGCCATGGTGGCAGTACTTGTGCGACAAGCGTTGGCAATTCTGATAGCGACTCCGCTGCTGCTTGCCGGATGCAGTTCCGAAACGGCCCCCACAACAGCCCCGGAATCACCAACTGCCACGACCGACACCTCGCAGCCTTCCGCCGTTCCTGATTCTGCGCCGGCAGTCGTCAAGCCATCAACACCCGCAGAACACAAGCCAACTCCGCCGGCGCAACATGCGGCCAACAGGCCCCAGGCTGCTGGCGTCAAAGACGTATCGCTGCCGACCAGGCAACCGCAAACCGTGCCACCCACTAAATGGCGACTTCCCGACGATCGTCCGAATATCAATGAAGCTCGCTTACAGGCTGCAGGAATCAAGGTCTACCGCAGCAAACGATTGATTCTGCTGACAGATGTTGCTGACGAGATCGTTGCGGAAATACCAGCCTATGCAGATGCACTGTATGAACGACTGGAATCACACTTCGGAGCGCTGCCCGCAGCAACAGACAATTCCGAGTTTCAGGTAACCGGACACTTAATCGCCGACGAAACTCGTTTTCAGGCGGCAGGTTTGATGCCGCAAAACGGCTTCACGTTCAAGCATGGGCGGCACCTGAACTATCAGTTCTGGTTTTACGATTCTGAGTTCCCGTACTACCGGCGGCACCTGTTGTTTCACGAATTCACGCACTGTTTTATGACTTGCGAAAGTGGCATGCTGAACATCCCGGCGTTGTGGTACATCGAAGGTATGGCGGAATTCTTTGCAACCCACAAAATTCGCGAAAGCAACCGCATTGAATTCGGAATTCTTCCGGAACAGTTTGAAGGCTTTGATGGTTGGGGGCGAATTTCTGAAATCCGACGATCGTTTCAGCAACGTTCTGTGCCACCCGTTGATGCGTCTGATCAGCTGTCGATTCCGATTCTGGCAGACGTCATGCCGAACCAGATCATCAACTTTCAACAGGATTCGCAATATGTCACATCGTGGGCGCTGTGTTGGTTGCTGAATGCTCATCCTCAATACCGGCAGCTAAGTTCACCACTGAAGTCAATGCGAACCAGGGCGGAGTTTGGTGCGGTTGCCGAAAGGTTGAGAGATGAAAATCAACCGCAGCTTGGAATCGACTGGTTGTTAACGTACGAATCGCTGCTGGAAGGTTTCGACGTCGACCGCAGCTTTCCCATTCACAGGTCGCCAGCGTATTCGCTGAATGAAATCGATGCCGAAACGCCGAAGACTCTGACACTTCAAGCCGACCGCGGCTGGCAGGATACGGGGCTTAGATTGTCCCCCGGCGAATCGGTACGAATTACATGCAGCGGACGCTATTCAGTAAACGACGATCCCAAGCCATGGATCAGTGAGCCTCAAGGAGTCAGCATCGAATACGTGCGTGGTTTGCCGTTGGGTCAGGTTGTGGCAACTCTGGTAGCCGACGACGCTTCTTCAATGACGAACCGAATCCCGGTTGGCCGACAAGCTGTCGTCACCGCAGGCAACGCCTGTTCGCTTTGGTTGCAGGTCAATGATCTTAGCAACAGCCGCCAGAACAACGCGGGCACGATCGATGTGAGCCTTTCAATCCCCCAACAAGGGCTTCGCCCTTGACCCGGTGGCGTGGATCGCGGCAAGACGTGGAAACTTCCAATCGCCGAGCCGCTCCATTGTCGCTGCGAGGAAGTAGGCCCCAATTCTAACAGCGGCAAGTCTCAGTCAGCCGCAAGGCGTTAGCCTCGGTTGTTTCTCCTGAACCCTAAAACCCTAAACCCGGGGCTAACGCCCTGCGGCTGATGTGGCTAAAAAAAATTCGAGTCAATCTGTGGTTTAACACCAGCTCCACACATTGCTTGAGCAATTTTCAGCGGCATGGTGAAATTCAGCCATCCCAGGCGACACTATTTCAGCGGTCGGGTGTTGAACGAATCGTATCGAATCGTGCGAGCTGCCAGACTATGCATGTTTCTGCGAGCAGAGCATGTTTATGAAATCCGCTGTCTGATGTGATGCACATGAACTGCGGAAACAATTCAGCACGATTTAATGCAGCTTAAACCTGTCGGCTGGCTTCTGAAACGGCTCGTCCGCATCCCTTCTTGATGAGATTCCTCAAAATGACCATCTTCCTTCGGACCAATGTGTTGGTCCTGCTGTGCGCCGTTCACGCAACGTGTACTGCTGGCGATTTTGTCTTCTTCCACGAAAACGTGTTGGGCACGTCTCTGGAGCTTCGTGTCTGCGCAAGCAGTCTGCCTGCCGCAAATGCTGCAGAAGCCTCAGCGTTGCGGGAAATCGATCGGCTTAGCCACATCTTCAGCCACTACGACGCTAATAGCGAATTTTCGCAATTCCTGAATGTCGGTATTGGTGAAGTTCTGCCAGTTTCCAATGAACTTGCTGAGATGCTGCAACGCTGCGAAGAATGGACGCGAGTCAGCGATGGAGCATTCAATATTGGGTCAGAACAGATTTCAAGACTTTGGCAGGAAGCGGAAGCCGGAAACGTTTCGCCAACTCAGGAACAGCTGACAAAAGCCGTCCATCATGCATCCGGCCCGCATTGGTTGTTGGACAGGAATCAACAAACCGTCGTGCGATTAACCGACTGCGCTTTAAGCCTTAACGCCATCGCCAAGGGTTCTATTCTGGATTCCGTTTGCGAAACCGTTTTGGCGTCGTCACCTGAAGTTACGGGAGTAATGCTAAACATTGGAGGCGACATACGTGTTGCTGGCCATATCGCGCAGTCGGTCCAGATTGCTCACCCAATGCAAGACGCCATTGGACCTCAGTCATTGCAGAATATCGAACTGCTGGAAGGTGCCATCGCAACCAGCGGTTCATCAGAACGAGGTTTCCAGATTGGCAGCAACACGTATTCGCATATTCTGAACCCACAAACTGCACAGCCCGTTGCTCACGTTGTCAGTGCCAGTGTCATGGCAGAAGACGCTGCAACGGCCGACGCCATTGCCACCATTTGCAACGTTGTGCCCACGGCCACCAGCCTTGCGTTAGTGAATGCTATTCCCAACGTAGAATGCCTGTTGATCACAGCTTCCGGCGCGTCATTGTTAAGCAACAACTGGCCAGCAACTGCCACTGCGGACGAAGCCCAAAGCTCAGACGCCAAAGCGAGGGATGTTGAGCCCACCGGTCATACAATGAAGATCGAATTTGAAATCACAAAGCCCGCCAACAGTGCTCGATATCGTCGACCTTACGTTGCAGTGTGGGTTGAAGACAAAGACGGCTTTCCGGTGAAGACACTTTCGCTGTTTATGATGACAGAAAACCCCGGGCCGCGCTGGCACAGAGATCTGCGACGCTGGTACGCGTCTGACCAAATGCGACGACTGGTGGACGAAAAGTCAATCATCGATACCGTGTCCAAGCCGACTCGCAATCCGGGCACGTACAAAGTCGAATGGGATGGTCGAGACGATGGAGGCAAACTGCTGAAGCCCGGTGCCTACACGTTGAACCTGGAATCAGCCAGAGAACACGGGACCTATCAGCTGATGAAGCAAAGCTTTGAATTCGGCGGCAAGTCGTTTTCGAAAGACCTGAAAGGCAATGTCGAAATCAAATCGGCGTCAGTCAACTATTCGAATAAGCAAGCAGACTGATGACGGATCCACAACCGCCGCAAGCACGTCCGTCTGAATCTCGTCGCAGGCTGAATCGGTTCATCGCGTACTGGAGTCGTTGGCTTCACATCTACCTGTCGTTGTTCGCGTTAGCAACGATCCTGTTTTTCAGCATCACGGGGCTGACGTTAAATCACCCGGATTGGTTCTTCGATGAAAGCACAACCGAACATCAGGGACAACTGAATTCCAGCTGGTTCAACATCGACGCGCCTGCGCCAACCGACTGGGACGAAGTCGATTTCAGCCATCGTGTCGCTAAACTGGAAGTTGCTGAATACCTGCGAGCGACTCATGGCTTGCGAGGTTCCATCAGCGATTTTCTGGCGTTCGAAGATGAATGCGAAGTCACATTTCAGAGCCCCGGTTACGCCGCCACCGCCAGAATTCAGACGGCTTCCGGCGACTATACCCTCACTGTGACGACTAACGATCTGGTTTCAATCTTCAACGATCTGCACAAAGGTCGCCACAGCGGTTCGGCATGGTCCTGGGTGATTGACATCTCCGCCGTGCTTTCAGCAATCGTGGCGGTGACGGGATTCATTCTGATTTTCTACCTGAAGCTTCGCCGAAGCACCGGACTTATCGCCGCCGCCCTGGGCACGCTTGTGTTAGCGGTGATGTACGCAATCGCAGTTTCCTAAACAGCCTGCACTGCAGGTGCGATTCCGTGTCAGGTTTTCACCCTGCACATTCCAACAGGTGCAGGCACGGATTGTGGCCGATCGGAGCTTACTAAAGATGGGTGGCCCGATCTTGGACGCCCGAGGTTGGACCGAGAAAGCGTGGCTCGGGCAGGCCAGCGTTGCTCGGGCCATCCACCTTGCCGTAGCGAATTGGGGTGGGCAAACAAAGGGGACGCGACCAATACTGTTCGGCACGGCAATTGCTTGTGGTTTGAAATCTTAACATAACCTTAACTTGCGCATTTTGAGTTGTTCT
>CALFSX010000320.1 GCA_937916515.1 uncultured Planctomycetaceae bacterium
GCGGGTTTGCGTTACCATTTGCGGGTTAGCGTTTTCGACCAAACCTGAATTGAACTGTCGCCACCTGTCATTCCTTATCAGACTGGCAGGGGCACCACGCAGGATGTTGCGAGTCCTATGCTGTTTCGTTTATTGGGCCAACTTACATCTCGATACTCCACCTTGGTGGTCGGTTTATGGATTGCGTTTTTAGTCGCTTCCGTAATGCTGGCTCCCAAGTGGTTGTCTGTCGTTGAAAACGGGGAATTCGCCTTCCTTCCGGCCGACTCACCCAGCGTGCAGGCGTCGGAATTATTCCGAGAAGCGTTTCCGGATCATAGTGCGTCCAGCAATATCGTACTGGTGCTGCGTCGCGAAACGTCTGCGGAAGAAGGCCTGCTTCCGGATGACCACCTGTTTATTGAAACAGTGTTGGTGCCGATGCTGCGTCGGGTTGCAGGTTTCACGGAACTTGACGACGAACCAACGGAGGATTCGGCAGCTGACCAGTCTTTGGTTCGTAAAATCAGCTGGCGAGGAACCGAAAACATCGGCCCCTTGTACGACAGCGTTGATCACAAAGCATCCTTAATTGTTCTGGAACTGCGCACGGAATTTATGGACGAAGCTAATCGGACTTTGATCGATAGTATCGAAGCCGAATTGGAACGTTTAAGACTTGTACCGGTTCCTCGGCCAGCTTCAAAGTCGTCTTCCACTCAGCAGGAAAACAGCTCGGGCACAGTGGCGGAAACCGAAGCAGCAAATGCCAACGACAATTCGTCCGGCAAGTTGCGTGCGATTCCTGTCGGCCTGGACGTCGCATTTAGTGGTACTGCAATCTATGGTCGAGACGCCATGATGGAGTCTCAGAAAAGCGCACGTGCTACGGAAAAGTGGACCGTGCTGTTGGTGATTATTCTATTGCTGATTATGTATCGCGCTCCATTGCTGTCGATGATCCCGTTGGTCACGGTCAGCGTTTCCGGCACGATTTCGTTAAGCCTGCTGGCAATTGCCGCCAAGCTGGGTTGGGTTCATTTATTCAATGGTATTGAAGCGTATGTCACCGTACTTGTTTACGGGGCAGGCATCGATTATTGCCTGTTCATGATTGCTCGATACCGTGAAGAACTGCTTTCCGGTGCAACAATTGAAGAGGCGATTTCGCGGACGATGGAAAACGTTGGGTCTGCGCTGGCAGCCAGCGCTGGCACAACCATGTGCGGCATCGGCATGATGTACTTTGCTGAGTTCGGTAAATTTCAACAGGCTGGAATCGCGATTTCGTTTGGCTTGTTTGTCTGCCTGTGTGCGTCATTAACGCTGACTCCAGCGATTATTCGACTGTCTGGTCGCTGGGCATTCTGGCCGAAAATTCCGGCCACTCAGTCAGCAACCGGTGCAACATGGGTGGCCAGACCGGACTTCTTTTCTCGCCTGATTAACCTGCCGATTTTGAAAACCGGGTGGTCTCGGATGGCGAATCTGCTGGTGCGAAAGCCCTGGACCATGTGGCTGGGAAGTATCCTGGGCATGCTGCCGTTCTCTGTCATTGGATTTCTGTGCTTTGGCTATTTGAGCTATGGTCTGCTGTCCGATTTGCCACAGGATGCCCCCAGTGTTCGTGGAGCCAAAGCCTTGCAGACGCACTTTCCGGGTGGTGAAGGCGTGCCTGTTAGAGCGCTAATCAGCGTTCCGGACAAAGACTACACTCGAATGACGCCGCGTCCTCCGGCTGACATCACCGCACTAACGAACGCGATTCTGGAAAAGAAGGACGAACTGGGAATTCATTCTGTCAGGTCTCTGGCTGACCCCAAAGGTGGTCGCGACATCGGCAAGGTTATTCTGGCTGCAGAACGTCTGCGTGCGACTCAGCTATTTGGATCACGCCAGAATCCGAATGTGACTCGATTGGATATCATCTTCAAGAATGATCCGTTTTCGAAGACCAGCATCGACGAGTTTCGCACGATGCGAACTGCTCTGCCGAAAATGCTGCCGGAATCGATGAAGGGAGCCACGATTTCATTCGCGGGAGAAACGGCCAATCTTAGCGACCTGAAAGAAGTGACCGACCGCGACAGAATTCGAGTAAACATGCTGGTGACCGTTGTTGTATTCGTAATTCTGTGGCTGTTACTTCGACAGCCGGGAATTTGCGCCTATCTGATTGTGACGGTGTTGTTTAGTTACTTTGCGACGTTGGGATGTACCTATCTGTTTTTCTGGGCTTCCGACCCTGCGGGATTTGCCGGCCTGGATTGGAAGGTTCCCATGTTTCTATTCACCATTTTGATTGCTGTGGGAGAAGACTATAACATTTTCCTGCTGGCTCGAATTGAAGAAGAGAAGAAGCAGCATGGCCCTGTGGGCAGTATCACCGTTGCGTTGAATCACACCGGCAGCATTATCAGCAGCTGTGGAATTATCATGGCGGGTACGTTTTCTTCGTTGATGGCCGGCAGTCTTGCCGGGATGGATCAGTTGGGGTTTGCGTTGGCTCTGGGAGTCGTGCTGGATACCTTTGTGGTTCGCCCCATTATGGTGCCTGCCTTCCTGATTCTGCTGGCCGAAGGGCGATTTAGAATCGGTGCCAGGTCTGCCGTTGAAGTCGCGGATAGTGATTCAGCAGACTGATCGCCAGGTTGCCTGACGATTGTATGAGGCCAGTGGCGAGCCCGCTAAGCTGGTGAATCTTCGTCGCCGGTTTGGCGTTTGAATGTTGCCTTTGCGAAACATGTGTTGACCGACTGCGACAAGCGATTCCGCTGTTTTCGATCCAATACACCGTGTTTCGTTGTGTTTACAGAAAAGTGAACATTGTGGCATCGCGTTTGTAAAGAAGTTACTCCACATGCCAACCTGAGTTCGTTCGGAAAGCCTTTCGAAGGAACTTTTTGGTGGCGCATTGTGGGGCAAAAATGGATTCAACTGATTTACTTGTATTGTGCAGCAGCCAACCTGGTTTTCTGAGAACTCTTGGTGGAAAACTGTCTGGTCGTTGCCGTCTGCTGGAATGTTATTCGCTGTCTGAAGCTGCGCACATGGTGCAACAGCATCAGCCGCGAATCGCTTTGATCGATTTGCGCAAAGCCAGTGTTCAGCGTTTTGATCGTTCGTGGGCAATTGCACACAATTCTGCGACCACATTTCTGGTGATTGTGACGAACCTGGCAGAACTGGAGTCGGCTCAAATTCCTCCAGAAATTGCGCAGCAGGTGATTCACGTTGAGGTCGATGAATTGTCGGGCGATTTGAACTCCACGTTCGATGCTGTGGACGACCTGCTGGGCAGCAACCGTCAATTAGAACAACGATCCATCAGTGAAAGGCCGCAGCACACGATTCAAAGCGTAAGCAGCGAGAACGCGCAGACCAATCGGAGTCATTCAGCATCAAAGTCTGACGAGTCATCACCGGCTTCTTCCGACAACGCGAATCTTTCGCTGTCAGACCGCTATAGGACTCGATCACCCGAATTGCGCCATATGCTGGAGCGGCTGGAAGTGGCAGCTCGTCACGACGTCACCATTTTGTTGATTGGCGAAACGGGTTGTGGCAAGACTCACCTTGCTCAACTGATTCACGAATCGTCACAACGTGCGAATGAACCGTTTCTGACTGTTGCGTGCGGAGCATTGCCGGGGGAGCTGATTGAAAGTGAGCTGTTTGGTCATGTGAAAGGCTCTTTCACCAGTGCTCACGCAGACAAGGATGGCAAATTTTTGGCGGCTGGTCGGGGCACCATTCTTCTGGACGAAATCGACGTGCTGACTCCCGAACAGCAGGTGAAGTTGTTGCGAGTGATCGAGCGAGGCTTGTTTGAGCCCGTTGGTTCCAACAAGACTCTGAAAGTTGAAGCTCGAATTATCGCGGCCAGCAATCTGGAGTTGCAGCCTCTGGTGGAACAGGGCAGGTTTCGTCCTGACCTGTATTATCGCCTGAATACGCTAAGTTTCATGATTCCGCCTCTTCGTAAAAGGCTTCCAGACATCGAAGCGTTGGCTCGCTATTTCGTACACCTGCACGCGGAAAGTCACGGAATTGACGTCGTAAATGTCAGCGACAACTTTATTGATTGCCTGATTAACTATCCCTGGCCGGGTAACGTTCGCGAAATGGAAAACGCGATTCGCAGCGCCGTAATTTTCAGTAACGGTGGCCAGCTGACTAAGCAGACACTTCCTCCAAACATCGTTTCCGGTGCAGCAGGTCCGGCGAACGATCCGTCGGTTGCCGCGTTTTTTGGCGGCCGTAAAGGGCAGTCACTGGGGAACCGAATTGAGCTGACGGAAAAGGATATTATTGAGCAGGCTTTGCTAAGCAACAGCTTTAGTCGAACCAGGACCGCTCGACAGTTAGGTGTCAGCCGCGTTACTTTGTATAACAAAATGAAAAAATACGGCATGATGCCCGGCGGCAAAGACTAGAGTCAACGGCGCGTCTGGTGTCGCGATTTAGACTTTTTATTGCAGGGAACATGTTCACGTTGAGTCAAGTTTTCAGAGCGACAACCGAGCGGCGTGGCGATTCCAGCGCCCCACGTCTTTCTACGTGCCACGCCACCGGGTCAAGGGCGAAGCCCTTGTTAGGCGCTGAAAACGCTGTTGGGCGCCGCTAATGCCAACAGTGATGCAGGTCGGTGCCCTACTGTACCCACATCCCGAAATTTCCTTGACTCTTCATGAATTTGCGTTGATCTTCACGAATCGCGCCAGCGTGATTATCCGCTGCTTTTCTTTCACGTGCTGAATTCGCTTTCCGCGACCTTCGATTTCGGTAAACTTGAGACATTCAAGTTCGTTCCGCAAATTGAAAAGGTTGTCTTCATGCTGAATCGTGCCGTGTTGCTGCATAGTGTTGCCGTGTTGTTGTGTTCAACAACGGCCCTTCCCGGTTATTCCAACTGCTTCGCTCAGGTTGCCACACAGGCCCAGCCCCCTGCTGAAAGTCAAGCGGCCGACGCGACTTCAGCGGCTAAACCGGATAAGGATGGGTGGGCTCCGCTGTTCAACGGCAAAGACTTCACCGATTGGAAGGTCACTAATTTTGGCGGCGAAGGCGAAGTGTCTTACGAAGACGGCTGTGTGGTGATTTCGCAGGGCGTAGACCTGTCAGGCGTCACCAGCACCCGCAAAGACCTTCCCAAAATGAACTACGAAATCGAACTGGAAGCCAAACGGGCTGAAGGCACGGACTTTTTCGTGGGTCTTACGTTTCCTGTTCGCGACAGCAGTTGCAGCCTGATCATGGGCGGTTGGGGGGGCGGTGTTTGTGGTATTTCCAGCATCGATGGAATGGATGCATCAGAAAACGAAACAACCAGCTACACGTCGTTTGAGAACAACAAGTGGTACAAGGTGCGCGTGCAGGTAACGGACAATAAAATCGAAGCCTGGTTGGACAAGCATTCGATTGTTGACGTGGAAACTGCGGACAAGAAGATTGATGTACGTTTTGAAATTGAACTTTCAAAGCCGCTGGGTCTGGCTACTTATCAGTCAACCGCCCATATCCGAAACGCGAAGATTCGCAAACTGCCAGCGACACAGAACACAAGTGGCGAAAAGCCCACAAAATGATTGTGTCCTGTTGCGCTACTGCATCATTGGTGTGTGTGGTTTTTGCAACAGAGGATTCCGCTGTTTTCGTTTGGTGTTGCAGGTGTTCAATACAGGCAGTGTTTTCAGCCAGTTTTCCGTTTCGGCCAGGCATCACGACTTCAATTTTGATTGCCTGGCCGTTCTGGCATTCGGTTTGCTTTTCGTTAAGTGATCATCACCCGGCATGATCGGACCGGATAAGAAACACCAACGGAAGATTCCAGTGAAACTAGCCTACCTTGTCGAAGTGACCGCTTTGATTTCAGCACACAGCAGGATGCTGATTGAACAGCCGGAACAGATTTCCAACGCACTGTTGGGTGACTACTACATTCAGTCGCGCAACCGATTCAATCGCTGGATGCGTGATCTGAACGACCTTGAAAACGGGGTGACGATTCGCGACCCGCTGCACATGTTTGGCCTGAGTCCTCGCTTTCCGCCGATTCAGTCGATTACAGAACAGATTCTGATTAACGACCTGTTGAACCGAGTCTGGACTGTCATCCTGGTTGCCTGCGATGTTCACCGACGCGAAAATCGAATTCAACCGCTGGCGCACAATGTTTATCAAAGCCAGATGACGGTGCGTCACAAAGCCCTGAGCGTGTGTATGGGCAATTCTTCGATGAAGCCGGAGCAGCTGGTTCATATCGAAAAACTGCGAGCAGCTTCAGAACGCTGGGCCGACCTTCTTAACTGTTCTCTGATGGCCACCTACGATCTGTGGGATTACGCCTTCGACAGTACTCGAGCACGCGAGTTTTTCAACGACCGATTCCGCAACGAACGTCTGTCAGCAGATAACAGTCAGGTGTGGTCTTTGATTCTGGCCGGGCTTCGACACAGCTTCCCTGACAACGATGGCCTGGCAGCTCCCTTGCACGACGACGATCGCATGATTACACGCAGTGTTATCGACTGCGTCCCCGGCGATACTCAAAGCATGGCCGTTTGGTCCCTGCCAACGATTCAGAAATCTCATCGGGCCTAACAAGGGCTTCGCCCTTGCCCCAGTGGCGTGGTTGGCTGGAAGACGTAGGATGTTAGAACCGCCGAGACGCTCCGTTGTCGCTACGGCCAACATGCACGCACCGTGCGAGCATCATTTTCAGAAAGACTCTAACGAGGCCGTGCCTCAGACCATTTGAGCTGCCGCTCGGAAACGCGACTACGTCGCTCAGAAAACTTGACTCAACGTGAACAAGTTCGCTGCTTTAAGAAGTCTAACTGGACAGCGTCAAGTCTGTATAAGCCGCGAGGCGTTGGCCTCGGTTTCTTCCCTGATTCGCAGGAACCGGGGCTCGCGCCCAATGTCACTCGGTTTAGGGCTAATCTTAGTGGATGGACTGTTTGGTACAATATTTGCGCCAGGAGGAGAGGTATT
>CALFSX010000321.1 GCA_937916515.1 uncultured Planctomycetaceae bacterium
TGGTTGGTTGGTTGGTTGGTTGGTTGGTTGGTTGCAAGACATAGAACGCTGGAATCGCCGAGCCGCTCCGTTGTCGCTACGACCAACATGCGCGCACCGTGCGCGCATCATTGACTCCAGCGAGGCGGTGCAAGGTCCGAATCAGCCGCAGGGCGTTAGCCCCGGTTTTGCGCCTGATCCGCAGGAACCGGGGCTAACGCCCTGCGGCTGGTGGGGATCAACGGAAACTCACCATTTGAGCTGACGCTCAGAAACGCGACGACGTCGCTCAGAAAGCTTAACTCAACGTAAACAAGTTCGCTGTTTTTAAAAGTCTAAGTTAGTGGTTCGCTACGTGGGTACGATCCCAGAATTTCCAGACGGTCAGCCATAGCTTCCAGTTCAGCAAGAGTCTTCTTGATTTTCGCGTCAGAAACGTGACCTTCGAAGTCAAGAAAGAACAGGTAGCCAATTTCAGGCGATCGCAGGGGAAATGATTCGATCCATGTCAGGTTCACTTTGCAACGCTTGAACACTTCCAGGGCGTCGGACAACGAGCCGGGTTTGTGAGGAATCTGCAGCAGGATTGCCGTTCGATCGTGCCCGGTGGCTTCGCCGACTGAATCGCCAATGATGGCAAAGCGAGTCACGTTGTTGCGGTTGTCTTCAATCGATTCTGCCACAATCGGAATCGCATACTGGCTGGCCGCCTGCTGACTTGCAACAGCGGCTGCTCCTGGTTTTTCCTGAGCCAGCTGTGCGGCCGTTGAAGTGCTGGTGACTTCAATTAGCCGGGCGTGAGCCATGTTTTTTGCCAACCAGTCTCGGCATTGGCTGAGTGCCTGCGGCTTGCTGTAGATTTCAGTAATTTCACTGCGGTCGCAGCGTGCCAGCAAATTGTGATGAATGCTGATCTGCACTTCACCGCAAATACGCAACGGCAGGCGAGTGAACATGTCCAGTGTGTCAACGATACGTCCGTCGGTACTGTTTTCGATGGGCACCAAACCAAAGTCAACGTGGCCTCGGTTTACTTCTTCAAAAACGGTTGCAATCGTGCTTACTGGTACAAGGTCTGCTGATTCTCCGAAACGATTGATGGCTGCCAGATGAGTAAAACTATAGGCTGGCCCCAAATACGCAACTCGAGTGTTGCGAATTCGCTGACGTCCGGCGCTTAGCAGTGGGCGGAAAATGTACTTCAGTTCCGTTGTTGACAGCGGGCCTTTGCCGGCGCTATCCGCCAGTTCCCACAGTCGCATGTCGTCCTGCACGTTGAAAACGGCTTTGCGAGGCGAATCTGATTGAGCAATCTTTTCCAGAAACACTTCGACTCGTTCATTCATCAGATGAATCAACTTTTCGTCGATGCTGCTTAGCCGCTCATCGGGCGTCATGGTCGCCGCGCGACTGGCCTTGGGACGGGGGGCTGGGGTCGGCTTCCTGGTTGTTTCAATGCTCGGCTTTGCAGTGGTTGCCTTTTTCTTTACGGCAACTTTCTTCTTGACCGGCGCTGTTGCCTTTTTCTTTGCCATGATGAACCTCAGACGATGGGCGTTCAAAAAATGATATGAACGAACGAATTTC
This sequence comes from uncultured Planctomycetaceae bacterium, assembly GCA_937916515.1. Classification (GTDB taxonomy): domain Bacteria; phylum Planctomycetota; class Planctomycetia; order Planctomycetales; family Planctomycetaceae; genus Fuerstiella. Next base: position 1,567 of record CALFSX010000321.1, read on the forward strand.
AGGAAGGAACGGGACCCAAAGGGAGGAAATGTGATCGCTTTGTCCCGCTTTAGTGCTTGTACAGGCCCGCAAAACGGAATTCAAGCAGCCTGTCGCAACCTTAGTCAAAGGTTGTTTTAAAGCCCGTCTAAAACAACGATTGCCCGACTAATTCCAGCTCAGGAAAGACTGTCGTGCCAATGTGGCATTCATGATACTGGTGCCAAAATGGCACCTATCAGCCGGCGGTGAACTGCTGAAAGCCCTGCCAGTCTGGCAACCAACTAGTGGCGTGGTGTTGTGGCATGATGCTTAACTTGTTGTTTAGTAGAGACTTGTGGTCAGTGCGGTTGTTTTGGCGCGCGTTGTGCAATCGGTGGGCTTGGCGAAAGTTCCTGCCCTCATCATCAAAACCAATCTGTTTTGCACATCAGCAAGACCAAATAAATAGTCAATCAGGAGTCAGATCATGGCAGTTTCCGGCGAAAAAATTATCGGCATCGACCTCGGCACCACAAACTCAGTGGTTTCCGTTATGGAAGGTGGCGAGCCCAAGGTTATCGCGAACCAGGAAGGCAGTCGCACAACTCCCAGTGTGATCGCGTTCACCGATAAGGGTGAAACTCTGGTCGGCGATCCTGCCAAGCGTCAAGCCGTCACCAACCCCACGAACACGATCTATTCGATCAAGCGATTCATGGGACGACGTCACAGCGAAGTTCAATCTGAAGAAAAGATTGTTCCTTACAAAGTAATCGGTGGCGACAACGACTATGTGAAAGTCAATGTTAACGGCAAAGAACACACTCCCCCTGAAATTTCCGCGCTGGTACTGCGTAAGCTGAAAGAAGCTGCGGAAAGCTACCTTGGGCATAAGGTGAACAAAGCTGTTATTACGGTTCCCGCTTACTTCAACGATGCTCAGCGACAGGCTACAAAAGACGCCGGTCAGATTGCTGGACTTGAAGTGTCTCGAATTATTAATGAACCGACGGCTGCCGCTCTGGCTTACGGCCTGGACAAAAAGCAGGAAGAAAAGATTGTCGTTTTCGACCTTGGTGGCGGTACGTTTGACGTGTCGATTCTGGAAGTCGGCGACGAACTGGTGGAAGTTCTCAGCACTAACGGAGACACCCATCTGGGTGGTGACGACTTCGACGAAGTGTTGATTGGCCACATTGCAGATCAGTTCCAGAAGAGCGACGGCATCGACCTTCGCAAAGACCCCATGGCTTTGCAGCGGTTGCGCGAAGCGGCTGAAAAGGCCAAGAAAGAACTGTCTACGGCTCAGTCTTCTGACATCAACCTGCCCTTTATCACGGCTGACGCCACTGGTGCCAAGCACTTGCAGTTGTCGATTAGTCGAGGCGAATTTGAACGCCTGATTGATTCACTTGTGGAACGCTGCCGTGGTCCTGTTCAGAACGCATTGAAAGATGCAAAACTTACCAAAGCCGACATCAGCGAAGTTGTTTTGGTTGGCGGTTCAACCAGAGTGCCCAAGGTGCAGGCTCTGGTTAAGGAAATGTTTGGCAAAGAGCCTCATAAGGGAGTTAACCCGGACGAAGTTGTTTCTTTGGGAGCTGCCATTCAGGGCGGGATTATTTCCGGCGACGTTAAAGACGTGGTTTTGCTGGACGTAACTCCACTGTCTTTGGGAATTGAAACCGAAGGTGGCATCATGACCACGTTGGTGGAACGTAACACAACGATTCCAACAACCAAGTCGGAAACCTTTTCGACAGCAGCAGACAACCAGCCAGCGGTAACTGTTCGAGTATTCCAGGGCGAACGCCGCATGGCAGTCGACAACCGGTTGCTGGACCAGTTTGACCTGAAAGATCTGCCGCCAGCTCCTCGCGGAGTTCCTCAGATTGAAGTGAAGTTCGACATCGACGTAAACGGCATTCTGAGCGTTTCTGCGAAAGATAAGGCCACCGGTAAAGAACACAGCGTTCAGATTAAGCAGTCCAGCGGATTGTCGGACGAAGAAATCGAACGTATGCGTAAAGACGGCGAAGCTCACGCCGAAGAAGACAAGAAGAAGGAAGAACTGGCGAAGGCTCGCAACGAAGCCTCCACTCTGGTTCATCAAACAGAAAAGACGCTGAAAGAACACGAAGACAAGCTGGACGAATCTTCAAAGAACGCCATCAACGCGTCCTGCGACAAGGTTAAAAAGGCTGCTGAAGGCGACGACGCTTCAGCCATCAAAAGTGCTCTGGAAGAACTCGCTCAGGCAAGCCAGGCGTTGTTTCAGCACATGCAGGCCGGTGCCGGTGAGGCAGGCGACGGCGAAGCCGCTGGAGCCACCGCAGGTGCGGGTGACGACGATATTATTGATGCAGACTTCGAAAAGAAGGAGTAACAGAGGAATATTGGCGGTGGCCGCGAGTTTTGAATCGCGGCCACCGACTGGCAAATCGTCTTCTGCCCTGCGCTAAGGTACGACCATGGCAACTGTGACTCCAGCACTGACTGCTGACGAGTACATCGAACTTGAACGGACGACCGGCGAGCGAAATGAGCTTCGTAATGGAGAGGCGATTCCTGCGGTTGGCGGCAGCGGAAATCATTCACTCATTATTGTCAGTATTAGTTCAGAACTGTACGCTCGCCTGAAGCCAACTGGCCAACGAGTTCATTCGACTGAGATGCGAATCGCAGTGCCAGACGGCGACAGCACTTCGTTTACCTACGCAGATGTAGTTGTCCCGGATGGCCGGGAAATCTACACTGCGACCAAAGATACGCTTACCAACCCAATGCTCATTGTCGAAGTGTTGTCACCTTCAGCCGAAGGCTATGACCGTGGCGAAAAATTCGACAACTATTGCACAATCGACACCTTTCGTGAGTACCTGCTGGTTTCGCAAAACAAGCCCAACGTAACTCAGTTTGTAAAACGTGACGGCAATTGGCTGCGGTTTCTGCACACCGATCCCAACGGCTCGATCAACATCGAATCACTCAACTGCCAGATCGCCATGGCAGATATCTACGCTCAGGTTGACTTCACAAAGACCGACAACGCCAATGGCACGTCGACCTGATTAACGCAGCGTCGAATTTTAAAATCCCATTCAACTTTGCGCTTCCGTTGCGCGCGGAGCTTTCCCACCAAACACACGTTTACACAATCGGTTGCAACGCTCCCCATCCGCCTGCATCTGAAAACTGCCCCACTGAAAACACTCGCAAGGAGTTCCCGTCCCATGGCCTTTAACCCTGAAAAACTTACTGTCAAAGCCAGTCAGGCAATCCGCAATGCTCAGGAAATGGCAGAAGCGAAGCAACATCGCTTCATTCGCCCTTTACACCTGTTGAAGGCCTTGTTGGATGAAACCGATGGCATCATGAAACCGCTGCTGCAGCGAATCGGTGCAAATGTTGCCCAGTTGAATAACATGGTCGATGGCGAACTGGGCCGACTGCCCCAGTCATCGGGAAGTGAATCGATTGGAGCTGGCCCGGAAACCGTCAAGGTGCTTAATGCTGCCGATAAGCAAGCCAGCAGTATGGGAGACGAATACCTGTCGACCGAACACCTGTTGATCGCGTTGACTCAAGTGGAAGACCAGGCCAAACGACTGCTAAACTTAAACGCGATCAACGAAGCTGACATTCTGGAAGCACTGAAAGAAGTGCGTGGAGGACAAACCGTGACTGACCAAAATCCCGAAGAGAAATACCAGGCCCTGGAAAAGTACGGAGTCGATCTTGTTCAGGCAGCTCGCGATGGCAAAATCGATCCGGTAATTGGTCGCGATACGGAAATCCGACGCGTTATTCAGGTGTTGTCCCGACGTCGCAAAAACAACCCCGTGCTGATTGGTGAACCGGGCGTCGGTAAGACAGCCATCGTCGAAGGGCTCGCCCACCGCATTGTTCTGGGTGACGTGCCGACAAACCTGAAAAACAAGAAAGTCTTTTCACTGGATCTGGGTGCCCTTGTGGCGGGAGCCAAGTATCGCGGTGAATTTGAAGATCGCCTGAAGGCTGTACTGAAAGAAGTCACGGATTCCAACGGCCAGATCATCATGTTTATTGACGAACTGCATACCGTTGTGGGTGCCGGAAACAGCGAAGGGGCGATGGATGCGTCGAACCTGCTGAAGCCCGCGCTGGCTCGAGGCGAGCTGCATTGCGTTGGAGCAACCACTCTTGACGAGTATCGCAAGCACATCGAAAAAGACCCAGCTCTGGAACGCCGTTTTCAACCGGTGGTCGTTCAGGAACCAAACGTTGAAGACACAATCAGCATTCTGCGCGGACTGAAAGATCGTTACGAAACTCACCATGGAGTTCGCATAACGGACGATTCCATTATTGCCGCGGCTACTCTGTCAGACCGCTACATCAGCGACCGTTTTTTGCCGGACAAGGCGATTGACCTGGTGGACGAAGCGGCCAGCCGTCTGCGCATGGAAATCGATTCGATGCCCGCAGAAATCGACGAAGCGACTCGCACGCTGACTCGCATGCAGATTGAAGCGGCGGCGTTGGAACGTGAAACCAGTGGCGACAGCAAAGAACGTCTTTCTGAATTGCGTCGCCAAATTGCTGAAAACGAAGAATCGACCAACCAGTTGAAAGCAAAGTGGGAAGCCGAAAAGGCAGCCATTTCAGGGTTGAAGCCGCTTCGAGAAGAAATCGAAAAGCTACGAACAATCTCGACTCAAGCGTTTGCTCGTGCTCAACAAACAAACAGCAACGAAGACTATCAGGAAGCGTATGAATCCAGTGAGAAGCTGAAGGCGTCGGAAGCTCGGCTGGCTGAAATGGAACAGAAATCTGCAGAGCTGAACGAGGATCCAGACAGTCGGCTGCTGCGAGAAGAAGTTACCGAAGAAGACATCGCTCGCGTTGTCAGCTTATGGACGGGCGTGCCAGTGTCGCGAATGATGCAGGGCGAACGCGAAAAGCTGTTGCGGATGGAAACCGAAATTCACAAACGCATGATCAACCAGCACGAAGCGGTGGAAGCGGTTTCCAACGCCGTTCGCCGAGCACGATCGGGCATGCAGGATCCTAACCGTCCCATCGGGTCATTCATGTTTCTGGGGCCAACCGGCGTCGGCAAAACTGAACTGTGTAAAGCGTTGGCCGGCTTCCTGTTCGATGACGAACGCAGCATGGTACGTATCGACATGAGCGAATTCATGGAACGCCACAGTGTTGCACGGCTTATCGGTGCACCTCCTGGTTATGTCGGTTACGAAGAAGGTGGTCGACTGACGGAAGCTGTGCGACGTAACCCGTATTGCGTGATTCTGCTGGACGAAGTTGAAAAAGCTCATCGTGACGTCTTCAATATCCTGTTGCAACTTCTGGACGACGGTCGTTTGACGGACAGTCAAGGCCGCACGGTCGATTTCAGCAACTGCATTATCGTGATGACAAGCAACATCGGCAGCCAGACAATTATGGAACTGTCCGGCGAAGGTGCGGATTCAAAGGAAATTCACAACCGCTGCATGGATGCTCTGCAGCAACACTTTCTGCCGGAGTTTCTGAACCGAATTGACGAAGTGATTGTGTTCCAGCCATTGGGACGCGATGAAATTCGCGAGATCGTTGACCTGCAGGTGCAGCATCTGAACAAGCAGCTGGCAGGTAACGGTTACACGTTGGAAATCAGCGATGCGGCCAAACAATTGCTGGCCAACGAAGGCTACGACCCAAAGTATGGAGCTCGCCCACTAAAGCGAGTTATCCAGCAGCGATTGCAGAACTCACTGGCGAACGAAATTCTGGCAGGCAACTTCCCGGAAGGTTCCTGCATCCACATCGACGCCGCCGCCGACGGTTTCATTTTTCAGGCGAAGTAGGGATTTAGCTCGTTGCATGGATCTGGCCGAACGGGCTTAGATTCATGCAATGGCCAACTTTATCGACCGCGAAAACGACGAACTTCGCAAGAATCTTAATAGCTGTCGCGAATTAACTTCTCTATTCGCGTTCAAGGTGGGGCCGGTTCCTACCGGACGTCTAAGAGCCAACTTGCTTTGTCGGCAGGTAGGAACCGGCCCTGCGAAAGTTGATTCGGTCTGTTTTTGAGTAGCTTTTTTCCCGTAGTTTGCTTCTCTCGCGGGGCCAGAGATCGTTTTATCCCAGATGGTTTCTGGGCATGGCGGATTGAGGGTTGCGGATGTATTTGCCGAACGCGTTGATGACGTTGGCGTACATCACGAAGACGACCAATCCATAGATCATGGCAAAAACCATGAACAAAAGAACGCCGATGTTTGTGAATGCCATACCGCGTTGTCCACCAACGAAACTCGGTGCGAAACCGCCGAAAACTGCAACGACAGCAATGATCGCTCCAACGATCAGCAGTATTAGAACTCGACGAGCGCGTCTGGTCATATCCGGTCGTTGCATGTAAGTTCCCAGCTTTTGCAAAAACACCATAAGCAGCACGGTTGCGATTGCCGGAATCACCAATGTGAACATCCAGTTAGCTCCCAGCCCCCCGGCAATAAATCTGCCAAAGTAGACGAATGCAACGCTGACAGCCTGAATCGCTGCACTGACGACAATCCACGCTTTGGCGCCGGATTCAGAGGGGACGGTTGTGCAAAGAAATCTGCCGACCAGCGACATCACGCCAACAAGAATGCCAAAAATTCCGAAAGCCAAAATGAAGTTTCCGAATACCAACGCGCCTGCTCCACGGCTCGCAAGTATGCCGAATCCGGCTCCAGCAAATCCCAGCAGCACCTGCAACAGGATTGCCACGTAGATCATGGTCAGCCCTGTTCCTGTCATCTTCAGGCTCGCAAAGTCAACCCCTGAGTTTTCATCATAAGGCAGCACAACGTCACCTTTAACGGTCGGTGCTGCAAACGGGTTATGTTCGTTCATTCTGCATCTGCCTGTTTGAGTGCCGAAAGCTGAATTGCCGGGGGACGTTGGAAAATTCCGCTCGTACTGGTGGATCTGTCCCACTACTGCGTCTTTTAGGCCCTCGGTGATTGGTTTTCAAACGTCAGGTGCGATCAGATCCGATTTCGGCACGTGAGACTGTGACGTTCAGGGGCATTCGTTGTGGTTTGAACGGCTGCTAGGAATTGTGTTCGCTTTTGGGCAAAGGCCTTCCCCGCAGGACTTGTCTTTCACAATCATCGCTGAACGCGACTGTTGGATTCAGTCTCAACGCCTGCCGTGCAAGTTCGCCTAAAGTGTGAAAATGCTCGCTAAAACGGTCTGCCCAGTTCGATTATTCGAGGTAACCGGGGTGTCGATTTGAATTGTTGGTCGCGGATTCTAACATGTCTCAAACAAATTCATTTCTTCACACCTCATCAAGAATCCCGCCTGAACTCATGATTGAAATTCCCGTAATTCGCTGGGGTAAGCCATACGAATCGCTCGAAAAAGCGGACGTCGTTCACTTCGAAACCGGTGAAGTGATGGCTCGAATGCATCAGGCCAACGCTGGGCTGGTGAAAATGGACATGCGCAAGTCTGCGAACGCTCGCGAAGCCTTGCGCAAATTTACGCCTCAACAACTGATTGAAATGTGCGTCAAGGCGGCTGACCTGTTTTTGACCGCAGAATTGCCGCTCGGCACGGGTACTCAAACTCCCGACCAGTTTTGCGAAATTCAATCGGCCACCACCGGCTTACCGTTAAACATGGCCAAAGGGAACATGGGCAAGATTGCCTTTGTTCTGAAAAATATGGGAGCAACTCTGGATGCTCTGACGCGAGGTCTTCCGCTGGATATCCTTCATAAAGGGTATGGCATGGAATCGCGAGGCGTGATGGTCAGCTATCAGGCTACAACGGATACTCTGGGTTTGGTACTGCCTTCTAATTCGCCGGGCGTACACACACTGTGGTTGCCCGCGATTCCGTTGCAGGTCGGGCTGGTTTTGAAACCGGGGTCTTCTGAACCGTGGACTCCGTATCGAATGTTCGAAGCCTTCGTGGCCGCCGGTGTGCCTCGCGAAGCGTTCTGCTTGTATCCGGGGCCTCACGAAGTCGGAAACGCAGTTCTGGAAAAGTGCGAGCGAGCGATGATTTTTGGAGGCACGGCGACCGTCGAAAAGTATGCTGGCGATTCACGCGTGCAGGCTCACGGGCCAGGTTTCAGCAAGATTATTCTGGGCGACGACGTTGTCGATCGTTGGGAAGATTATCTGGACCTGATGGTGAAAAGCGTACTGGTTAACGGCGGACGCAGCTGTATTAACTGTTCTGGCATCTGGGCGTCTCGACACACGGAAGAAATCGCAGAAGCCATTGCCAAACAACTGGGGCCGGTTGAAGCACTGCCTTCAACGGACGAAAACGCGGCTTTGGCGGCCTTCACCATGGAAGGCGCGGCAGAAGCGATGAATAACATGATTGAGGAAGGCTGTAAGTCTTCTGCCGTAACAGAAGTATCAGCCAAATATCGCAATGGCGATCGCCTGATCAAAAAAGAACGCTGCGACTATCTGCGACCAACTGTCCTGCATGTAAGTGATGTCGACGATCCAATGGCAAACACCGAATTTATGTTTCCATTTGTTTCGGTAACGAAGTGTCCTCAGGACAAAATGATAAAAAAAATCGGCAGCACATTGGTGTGTACCGCCATTACGGAAGACGAAGCCTTCAGTGCCGATTTAGTGATCGCTCGAAACATCGACCGCCTGAATATTGGAGCCGTGCCGACGTTCGCGTTGAACTGGCTGCAACCTCACGAAGGCAACATCATTGACTTCCTGTATCGCAACCGAGCATTCCAGAAAAGCATGCCTCCTGCACACTAAGGCAAGATCGCTAAAGTGGCTGGCACGCAAACGGCGTGATGCATCACCTGATTCTGTTGGCAGACACTTAACTCACACCAAACCTGTACGGGGCGTTCTGAATCAGTTCAGGACGCCCCTTTTTATTTTGCTCAGGCAATTTGCGGCAAGCGTTAACAGTCAATACCGCCAGACCGTTAAGCCCTTACAACCATGAATCAGCAAGACAGCTACGATCATACGCAACATGGCCCCTTTTGCTGGCTGCTGAACGGAATTGGTCTGCTGCTGATTGGGCTTGCCTGGGGGCTGCGAGTTGAACGGGGAATTCCGTGGGTCTTTCTGCCCGTTGGTCTGTTGATTTTGCTGCTGGGTGGTGGGTTTCATTTTCTGCGAGTTCGCGACATTGGCGAGCAGCTGTGTGTCGCATTTGGGCCGATTCCGCTATTTCGCCGAAAAATCGCCTACTGCAATATGACAGGCGTAGAAACCGGTCGCACCACGATTCTGGATGGCTGGGGGATTCACATGAGCCCTCGTGGAGGGTGGGTATGGAACATCTGGGGGCGAGATTGTGTGGTTTTGCAGCTTAAAAAGGGTATCCTGCGAATTGGTACTGATGATGCAGAACGGCTGACGGCCTTTTTACGTGTCAGGCTGCCGACAGCGTCGAAGCAATCACATTTATCCTGATGATCGCAGTAAGTCAGGCGAACGAATACAATTTTCGGTTCGTCGTCCGCATCCCATAAACACAACGCGAGGAACAAAAAATGTCAACATTCAAATTAGCGACGCTGGCCGTCGTAGTCCTGGGGCTTTGCTCATTTGTATCAGCATCCGACATTGATGAGCTGCGCCACCAGGCAGAACGGCTTCACACGGAAGCTCGTGAACATGCGGAACGCGGTCATCATGATGAGGCCGCTGCTCTGGAACGCAGGGGCGACGAGCTCATGAAGAAAGCCGAACAACTTGTTCGAGACGGAAAGCCTGAACCGCTGTCTAAGGAATCGCGGAAGCTGAAGATTACTCACCTGAACAACCTTCTTCAGTCAACGTTGGAAAAACAGAAGTTGATGAAGGAGTCCGGAAAAAACTCTGAACGGTTTGACGAAATGTTTCGTGTGACAATCGCGGAAATGAAGTTAGCTTTGCAGGAACTGAAAGCTGAGGAAGAACCTGCCGAACACAAGTTGCGAAGAGAAATTTCCGGGCGCCAGCCGGTTCGTATTTCTGAAGTACGCCGACCCGAACTGCATCGCCCTGAACTGCGTCGATTTGAGGTTCACCGTCCGGAGGTTCACCGCCCTGAACCGATTCATGAAGGCGTGCAACTGCATCGACCGGAAGATGCTCACCACGGCGATCGAGATGCCCACATGGCGGATGGCCCGCATCGTGAGATTGCCGAACGTCTGGAACACATGCACCAGGCGATTCAGCATCTGCAGCATGCCGGGCTTCACGATATCGCAAATCACGTTGCCGAAAGAGTTCATGCCACAGAAGCGGAGCTTCACGAACATGAGTCACATCGCAGAAATGAACACATGGAAGACCTGGCCCGTCAGATGGACGAGATTCGCCACGAAATCGGGCGGCTGCACGAACGTATCAGCGAATTGGACAAGAACCGCTGATTCTTTGATGCAGTGACGGTAGTTGTTTTTTTTCAAAGAACACATTCACTGTACTTTGAAAACAGAACTTTTTAACCTCTGGCATGTTGGGGTTTCGAAAGTCGTTCAGGTATCGCCGGTTGTGACAAACACCATCAAATTCAGCGAAACGGATCGCGAACTGCCGAAGCACGTGAAAAACGGCTTCATGCGCTATCGCGATTTTGAACCGCTTACCCAGGGTGGTGAGGCGCTGCTGCGAACCTGTTTCGATGAAAACCTTGGCCGCACCGTGGTGATGAAGACGCTGTTGCCGCAGCTGCAAAACCTGGAAATCTATCGTAAGCGTTTTCTGCGTGAGGCCCGAGTCACGGCTCAGATCCCTCACCCAGTGACCGTGCCGGTGTATGAAATCAGCCGTGACGCTGAAGGAAATGCCTACTTCACGATGAAGAAGCTCGGCGGTCGTGATCTGTGCGATATTCTGGATCACGTCGCCGAAAAGGACCAGGAAACGATTGAGAAGTTTCCGGTCGATCAACTGCTGAACGTGCTGATTCACGTGGGCCAGTGCCTGGCATTCGCTCACAATATGGGAGTCGTTCACCGAGATATTAAGCCGGCCAATATTATGGTTGGCGATTATGGCGAAGTGACTCTGCTGGACTGGGGATTGGCCAAAGTCTGGGATATGCAGCAGAACGACGATCTGGAAACGTTGGTTCTTAACGGACAGCAACACGTTCCCGGAAGGCTCACCGGCCGCGGCGATGTGCAGGGCACTCCGTTCTACATGTCGCCAGAGCAGGCTCGCGAAACCGGCGCTGTTGATGCGCGTACCGATATCTACAATATGGGGATTTTGTTATTCGAAATCCTCACCAACCGAAGCTTCATGTCGGGCCGCAACTTCAAGGAGATCAAACGGAAGATTCTGGAAGATCCCGTTCGAGCACCGGCGGACATTATGCCACGACGATCAATTCCCGCTGACCTGAATGCGATCTGCCTGAAGGCACTGCAGAAAGATCCTGCAGATCGCTATCAGCAGATGGACGATCTGGTGAACGATATTCGAAATCATCTGCTGGGCAAGCCCGTTTCTGTTTACAGACAAGCTCCTCTGGTGCGTTGGCTGAGTACTCATAATCGTAGTGCGGTTGACCAAAGCTCTGTGTTTTGGATGGTGGTTGGAGCGATCTTGTGTGTCGTTTTTCAACTTACGTGGTGGGCATGGAATTGACGCGAGGCATTGTCGGGCCAATGATACGGTGTGCGCAGAAATCGGTGGTTGTTGAGATCACATGTCGTCGATCACATGCAATCGCCCGCAACCTCGTCGCATAACTTCAATCAGCTGACAATGGCGATTCATCAGCTTCCTGCCTTCCTACACATGGCTGCAATTTTACAAAGACCAGCCACCGCAAGTTCAATTACGGAACCAAGAAAGTCGTCTATGTCATTCGTTCGTATTTTGCTGCCCTGTTTTGCTGCAGCCGCGTTGATCTCCAATCAGGCAACCGCTGCGGATTCCGTTGCTGAGGTTACTAAGCGAGTCGGCGACGATATTAAATACCTGGCCTCAGACGAGCTGCAGGGGCGTGGCGTTGAAACCGCGGGCATTGAACTTGCTGCTCAGCATATTCTGACGGAATATGAAAAGTACGGCCTGAAACCCGGCATGCCTGACGGCACGTTTCGGCAGACTTTTGACATTACTGTGGGCGATTTAAAAATCAACGACGCTACCAAGGTTGTTTTCACAAACGCTTCCGGCGTCCAAAAATCACTCGCGATCGAAAAACAATTTCAGCCATTGCAACGTGGCAAGAATGGAAGCTGTTCAGGCGAGCTGTTTTTCATCGGCTACGGCATTGCGTCTGACGAAGATTCCTACAACGAATATGCTGGAATGGATGTTGAAGGCAAGATTCTTGTAATGCTGCGTCGCGAACCGCAGCAGGCTGATGTTAACGGAGGGTTTAAAGGAACAGAGACAACCGCCCATTCGTATATTGACACCAAGCTTAGCCTGGCAATTAAAAACAAGGCTGCAGGAGTCATCTTCGTTAACGATACTCAATCTGTGCCGACTGCCGAACAGGACGATTTAAGCGATCCCAGTAGTTTCGGAACTGTCGGTGCCGGAATTCCATTTGTGCACGTCAAGCAATCCGTTGTGAACGAGCTGCTGTCAGGTAGTCCTTTAACTGTGACTGGAGTTGATGGCACACCTCAAACATTAACTAACCTGAAAAGCGTTTGCGAATTCATCGATGGCAGCCTGAAGCCCGTTTCGCAGGCAATGACCGGCAACAAGGCCGAAGTTAACACAGACTTCAGTGCTTCAAGCGTCGTTGCGACAAATCTGATTGGTGTTATCGAAGGTGAAGGCGAGCTGGCCAATGAAACAATCGTTGTTGGAGGCCACTATGACCACCTCGGTTACGGCGGCTATGGTTCGCGTGCTCAAAACCGAAAGGGTGAAATTCACAACGGGGCCGACGACAACGCCACTGGTACCGCTGCCGTTATGGAAATGGTACGTCGCGTTGCAACTGGCCCCAAACCAAAACGTCGGATCGTCTTTATCTGTTTTTCTGGTGAAGAACGAGGCTTGCTGGGAAGCAAGTACTACGTTTCGAACCCTGTGTTCCCGCTGGAAAATACAGTCGCGATGCTGAACTATGATATGATCGGCACGCTTCGAAACAACAAGATTGAGGTGAATGGAGTCGGTACCGCAGCAGAGTTTGCCAATATCGTCGCGGCGGCCGATACTGTCTCTCCTCTTGATATCACAATTGTCGAACATCCGTTTGCTGGCAGCGATCACCTTCCCTTCTTCCAGAAGGAAATTCCGGTGATGTTTTGCTTTACGGGAGTGACGCCTCGTTATCACACTCCCGATGACGACTTCGAAACGATCAATGTTGAAGGCGTTGTCTCCGTAATTGACTTCACGGAAAGTCTGCTACGCGGAATCGATGCATTGCCTGCGGCTCCTGAGTTCAAGAACGTTGTGCGAGGAAGTCGTCGTCGTCCAACTCAAGTGCCTTATCTTGGGGTGGCCCCAAACATGGGCGTCGATGCAGATCAACCGGGAATTCCGTTGCAGGTGATTCGCCCCGACAGCCCTGCCGAAAAGTCAGGGTTGAAAGTCGGCGATGTCATTACTGCCGCAAACGGCAAAGATGTGGACGGCTTTTCAGACCTGGTCACAATTCTGCAGAGTTTAAAGCCGGGAGCTAAGCTGAACCTAAAGGTTACTCGTGGTGAAGAAACTCTGGAATTGACGGCCACCCTGGCCAGTCCGCAATAAAGTTCGTCAGACGGTTTCTTGCTGTTTCCAGAAGTCATCTGATTCCACCAACGTATGGCATCTTCGAGTCTCGACTGCGACGACTGGCAACCAACGTGTTCGCTGGAAATGCTGAAATTTCGCGCTGCCGCGTTGGCGGCGGCGCGATCGTTTTTTGCACAACTAGGCTACATGGAAGTGGAAACACCATTGATGTCTCACGACATTGTGGTTGATGCTCACCTGGAACCATTTGAAATCCCGTCATCCGACGAACGGCTGTTTCTGCAAACCAGCCCGGAAGCTGGCATGAAGCGACTTCTGGCAGCTGGCAGCGGTTCTATCTTTCAGGTCACTCGCTCATTTCGGCGTCATGAATCCGGATCGAAACACAATCCGGAATTCACAATGCTGGAATGGTATGGAGTCGGCACAACCTGGCAGGATCAGGTTCTGTTAACGGAAAAACTGGTTCGCTGCATTCAGGCGGCAATCAAAACGGCAGGTGCCGCAGCAATGGAATTTGCAGAACCGCACTTCAACCGTATTGCTTACGACAAGGCATTTCTAAGGACGCTGAATCAGTCTGTGTTGGAATTGCCAGTCAAACAACTTCGTTGTTTGACCGCATCACACACAAGCTTTGCTGATAGCGATTGCCAGGCACTCGATCGCGACGAATTGCTGAACATACTGCTTGCCGAATGCGTTGAACCGGTTCTGGGAACCGAACACCCGGAATTCCTGTACGACTATCCCGCATCTCAGGCAGCGTTGGCACAGCTAAATCCAGGTGACCATCGCAGTGACCATCGCACGGCGTGCCGCTTTGAACTGTATTGCAATGGGCTGGAACTGTGTAACGGCTATCAGGAACTCACAGATCCGGCCGAATTGAAAGCTCGCGACCAGCAACAAAACACAACTCGCACGCGGCAATCGGCAGACGCTTTGCCAGGTGCCACCCGCATGCTGGCCGCGATGAACCACGGTCTTCCCGCCTGTTCCGGTGTCGCGTTGGGCTTCGACCGACTGCTGATGTGCCTGCTGCAGGAAACCGAAATCCGCCGAGTCATCCCCTTCCCCATCGACCGCGCCTAGCAGGGGCTTCGCCCTTGACACCGTGGCGTGGCAGGTACGAGCAAGTGGGAAGTGCTAATCGCCGAGCCGCTCCGTTGTCGCTTCGAGATACTCTCGATCGGCAACGCCGACGACTGCAGGTCGCGACATGTCACGAAGTCCTTCTCGGCAAGAAGGACCTACCGTTGGTGGTCTCGCTCGGGCGTCCGCTTCATAAAAACGCGGCATTTTCGCCAGCATAATCGCTTTAACCGGAATTCCTGAATTATCGCCACTACTCCTGACATTTTCGTGATCCTTGTGAACGAATCCACGTTTTGGATAGCGAATCCGGGCTGACGAGCCTGGATACTCGGGACCTCATCACTTGAAGGAAGTTCAGTGGAACAGTTCATCGAAAACTGCTTCGCATGGCCCACGTGGCCGGCAACCATGCTGCTTTTGTGCGTTTGCGGCTATTGGTTGATGATGATGTTGGGAGCCGTTGATCTGGATTTTCTGGATATTGATCTGGATCTCGACATGGATATGGAACTGGATGCAGACCCATCAATTCTGCAGTTTGGATTTATCCCCTTAAAGTTTTTAAACATCGGCAGCGTGCCAACCATGTTGTGGGTGAGCGTATTTTCGCTCACAGGGTGGATGGTTTCGCGACTGTGGAACAGTCCGTTGCCGCACGAATCGTTTTTGTGGAAGGCAGACACAATTGCCATTATTCGCGACTTTGGAATTGCTGCGTTAATGACCAAAGCGATCACTCAACCGTTAAGAGGTCGCTTTGATCCCGTGCAGCCGAATATGCCGGCGCAACTTGTCGGTCGAGTTTGTGTGGTCACCACAACAGAAGTCTCCGACACATTCGGTGAAGCAGATCTACAAACCGACGCCGCTCCCTTAAAACTGAAAATTCGAAACAACGAAGGCAACATCACCAAAGGCGACCATGTTGTGATTGTGGATTTCAGAAGCGAAGACAATATCTACTTTGTGCGCAGGTCGGAAGTGGTGTGATATCTCTCACCTGTGACATCAAGGTGAAGTGTCGCGCTGATTGAATTATTCAAATACAAAATTGACATCGAAAATAATTGGAGCCTATCCTCATGACAATCCCTGTTCTACTTGCCAACACCACAGAAAACGTGATGGTGTTTGGCGCCAGCGCAGTTGTGCTGCTGATCTTTTTGATCGGCATGGCGACCGCCTTCTCGAAGTTCTATCGCAAACCTGGGCCGGAAGAGGCCATTGTTAGAACCGGTGTCGGCGGTCTTCAGGTGATCACTGGCCGAGGCATGGTGGTGGTTCCGTTAATTCAGGAAGCCCACGTGATGGACCTGTCGCTGAAGCGAATTCTGATCGCTCGCGATGGCGAAGATGGCTTGATCTGTCAGGACAATATGCGAGCCGACATTAAGGTGACGTTCTTCGTTCGAGTCAACAATCAGGCCAGCGACATCAAGACGGTTGCTGAAACGATCGGCCCTAAGCGAGCGTCAACTCAGGACAAGCTGGAAGAACTGTTCGAAGCCAAGTTTTCTGAAGCATTGAAGACGGTCGGCAAGAACTTCGAATTTGTTCAGCTGTACACAGAACGCGACCAGTTCAAAGAGCAAATCCTGAAGGTTATCGGTACCGACCTGAACGGCTATGTGCTTGACGACTGTGCCATTGACTACCTGGAACAGACTCCGCTGGACCGTTTGAGCCCGACCAACATTCTTGACGCTGAAGGTATCAAGAAAATCACCGAACTAACGGCTGCTGAAAAAGTGAAGGAAAACTTCTTCACTCGCGAAAAAGAAAAGACGCTGAAAAAGCAGGACGTGGAAGCTCAGGAAGCCATTCTGGAACTGGAAAAGCAACGCGTCGAAGCGGTCGAAAAGCAAAATCGAGAAATCGCGGCCATCAAATCACGTGAGCAGGCCGAGGCTGCTCGGATTCAGTCGGAAGAGCTGCTGAAAGCCGAAACTGCTCGAATCCGAACCGAAGAAGAATTACAGGTTCAGGAAGAAAACAAACAACGGCAAGTGCTGGTTGCTCAGCGTAACAAAGAACGTACTGACGCTGTCGAGCAGGAACGAGTTACTCGAGATCGCGAACTTGAAGTCACTGACCGGACTCGCGTGGTCGGACTGGCTGAGATCGAAAAAGAAAAAGTGATCGAAGTTGAGCGAAAGAATATTCAGGACGTCATTCGAGAACGAGTAACCGTCGAGCGAGCGGTTGTTGAAGAAAAGGAAAAGATCAAAAACACCGAAGCCTTCATGGAAGCTGACCGTCAGAAGCAGGTTGCCGTGACGTTGGCCGAAAAGTCTGCCGAAGAAGCGATGGTGAAGCAGGTCAAGGCAGCCGAAGCTTCCAAAGCTGCAGCGTCGTTGCACGCTGATCAGGTCATTGTCGAAGCGGAAGCCAAACGGGCGGCCGCTGAAAAAGAAACCGAAGCCACCAAGATGCTGGCCGGAGCCAAGGCTGCCGACCACGCCGCTGTGGGGCTGGCAGAAGCCGAAGTGATGACCGCAAAAGCCGAAGCCACCGAAAAGACGGGTACGGCAGAAGCTCACGTGATGCAGATGAAGTTCACCGCCGAAGCCACCGGTATTCAGGAAAAGGCCGAAGCGATGAAACTGTTCGACAGTGTCGGACGCGAACACGAAGAATTCAAGCTGCGACTGAACAAAGAAAAAGACATCGAAATCGCTGCCATTCAGACTCAGCAGTACATTGCTGAAGCTCAGGCCGGAATCGTTGGCGAAGCCTTGAAGACAGCTCGAATCGACATCGTCGGTGGCGAAAGCACGTTCTTCGAGCAGATCGTTAGTTCTGTCAAGGCTGGCAAGGCGGTTGATCGATTCGTCCACAACAGCGAAACGATTACCGATATCAAACAGACGTTCTTCAACGGCGATCCCGAATACTTCCGCAACAAGCTGACTCAGTTTGCCGGACAATTCAACATGAGCTTTGAAGACGTCAAGGATCTGTCGGTTGTTGCGTTGATAGGCAAAATGCTGACGCTGGCGAAGACCGACGAATCGCAGTCGGAACTGACTCGCATGTTGGACACCGTGGCAGGTTCGTCCATGGCGGGCAAAAAGATCGGAGCCCTTGTAAGCGGACTTCCCGCGAAAAAGGACGCGTAACCAGCAGGCCACGTCTCAGAACACAGCCTGACACAAGCGGTGTCAGGCTGTTATCTGTTTCGCCCTACCAGCATTTTCTGACCAACGGCCCTTCAAGCTTTCACTGTGTCTATGTCTGAAATCGCCAACAACTCCGCTAACGCAACTGTTCCCGACGTGGGGCTGGAAAGCGGTACGTATGAAATCATTCGCAGCAGATTGCAGGCGAGTGGAAAAGTACTTAGATCGAAGCTGGAACAACTGAATGATGCTCGCAAGGAAGTGTTCGGTTCGATCGACACAGCGTTGCTCAGCACAGAACGTATTACCACAGATCACAACTGTATCGCTCGCGACATGGTGGCGATCGGTAACCGATTGATTCTGGGCTACAACGTCCACTTCGGATTGAAGTCTGAAACCGACGTCAGCGACGTATTTGCGGTTTACAGTTTCAACGAAACTGACAAAACTCTTTCCTCTGTTCAGCCCTTTTCTACGATTCTAAGTGCCGAAACGGCTCAGGCATCGCCCTTTGCGAATATCGCCGTCTCAAAGTTTCCAACGCCGACTTCCGGCGCAGCCTCGTTATCTGGCGCAACAGCGTCATCCGCCGGAGCTTCCGGAAGTCCCGGATTTGAACGAGACTTCAAGGATTTGTTTCGTTACTACAAGAACGCCGTGTTTGCGAAGTTTTCAATTCGCGGGCCGCACTTGTTTATGGTGTTTCGAGTCGGCAAATCCGTCACCGAAATCAAGACCTTCAAGTGGCTGATCGATCGCAGTGGTGGCAGCGGTCAGGTCTTTCTAAGATACGTTGATAACCGCAGCGACCACGAATTTCGCTTTCCGCCTCAACATGATTTCGAATGGATTCGGACAACTCGCGATGATCATCGTTATGGGGGCCACCCGCATATTTCGATTAAAGATCGCGTGTTTGTGGAAACTGTTGGCGGCGATCTGACGATCAAGATCGAAAACAACACCGACAGCGGTGAAGGCATCTATGCAGAACCCGTCGATGATCGCGATCAGACACTGGACGATGGCGAAATCTATTACGCGATCGTCGGCAATATCATTCTGCTGAAGATGCGTCCGTATCAGGAAAAGCAGTTTCGCTATATCGTTTACAACGAAAAGCTGCAGACAGCGATGCGGCTGGATACGATCAAAGATGCGTGTGTGCTTTTGCCAGACGATCACGGCCTGATCTTTCCAAATGGGTATTACCTGCAGGATGGCGAATACAAGACGTTCGATCACAGCCTGACGGATATGCTGTTCGAACGAACAGTGATCGCTCCCAACGGAGAAGACTATCTTTACGTCTTCTACAATCGTGATTCGGGCACGTACGTACTTCTGCACTACAATTTGATTGAGCAAACCGTTGAGACTCCGTTGATTTCCAATGGTTCAACGTTTCTGGAAGCCGGAGAACTGCTGTGCTTCAAATCGCAGGGTGACGTTCAGAAACATCACATGGTCCAGCTTTGGCAAACGCCATACGTTGGAGAAGACTTTGTTCCGCATGTGGTGGGCGATTCGTTTCTGAATAAGATCGGCAACAAAGACATCGTGCGAGCGATGGCGGAGTGTCATGAAATTTTGAAATTGATCGGCAAGGAAGATTCCTATGCCAACCTCTACACAGACCTGGCCAGACAGTGCGGAGACATTACTGATTCGTACTTCTGGCTAACCAGAGACGATACCTTCAACCTCGCAGCTGCACTTGCCGACATCAGAGCGGCCGCCAGTGCGGCTGTTGATGAGTTCGATAAAGTTGTTCGAGTTCGCAAGAACACAGCCGACGAAACCCGGACGACTCAGAATCGTACAAAAGAAATTCTTGGCAAGGTTAGAAATCGTCGTTTCGAACACATCAACGATTTCGTCAGTTCGCTAAGCGACCTTCGCACAGTTCGCGGGCACATTATTTCGTTGAAGGATCTGCGCTACGTTGATTTGACGTTGACGGAAAGTCTGGAAAAAGAGGTTGCTGAAAACACCGAACGCCTGAGTCTCAAGTGTGTGCAATTCTTGTTGAAACCGGAGTCGCTGGCGCCATATCAACAGAAAGTCCGCGACGAACAGGCCGGAATTGAACATCTTGCGAAGGTCTCAGACGCCCGGGCACTCGAAGAAGACATCGCAAAGAGTGCTTCCGAACTGGAAATGCTGATTGAGATCGTCAGCAACTTGAAAATCGACGATGCGACTCATCGCACGGCAATTATCGACAATATCTCCGCAATCTTTTCCACGGTAAATCAGGCGCGAGCCATCCTGAAAAAGAAGATTCGTGAGCTGGCTTCTGTGGAAGGAGTCGCGGAATTCAATTCGCAGATGAAGCTGCTGAATCAGGCAGTCGTCAACTATCTGGACATTTGCGACGCACCAGAAAAGTGCGAAGAGTTTCTTACGAAGATGATGATCCAGTTGGAAGAACTGGAAGGCCGCTTCGCGGAGTTTGACGAATTCATCGTTCAGCTGACAGACAAGCGCGAAGAAGTTTATAACGCGTTTGAAAATCGCAAGCTGGCTCTGGTGGAAGCCAGAAACAAGCGAGCGAACTCGCTGATGAATGCCGCCGAACGAGTGCTGAAGGGCATTCAGTCGCGAGTTCAAAGTTTCGAGACAGTTAACGACATCAACGGCTATTTCGCGTCCGATCTGATGATCGAAAAGGTGCGAGACATTGTTGTCAGGCTGAAAAAACTGGACGACAGCGTAAAGGTCGACGACATCCAGAGCCGTCTGAAGACGATTCGCGAAGATGCTGTACGACAGTTGAAGGACCGCAAGGAACTGTTTGTCGACGGCGAAAACACTATTCGCCTTGGCACCCATTTGTTCTCCGTCAACACGCAGGCACTCGATCTGACAACAGTGCTGCGAAATGACCAGTTGTGCCTGCATTTGACCGGCACGAACTTCTTCGAGCCCATTCGTAACGACCGTTCGCTTTCGACGAAGGATGTCTGGGATCAGGAAGTTGTTTCAGAAAATCGCTCTGTATATCGGGGTGAATATCTGGCGTGGAAACTCATTCACGAAGCAGTACGGCTAAAAAAGGTTCCTGACACCGGTTTTGGTCTGGCGGATGTTCAGAAGTTTATGGGCCCGCGGTACGGAGAAGCTTACACGAAGGGTGTGCACGATGTTGATGCGGCGAATATCGGTAAAGCTGTCTTCGAAATGCAACAGACGATTGGTCTGCTGAAGTTCGATTCTCAGTCGCGTGCTTTGGGGCTGTTGTATTGGCAGATCTTCGCTGACAAGAAGACCAAAACAGGCGTGGCGGCAAGAATGTCGGGTGCTGGAGCGATCTCGGCGGCTTTCTCACACCTGTCAGGCCGCGATGCATATGTGTCCGAGTTACTTGAGCTGTTAAACGGATTCATCGATTCACCGTTGGCCCCGTCCACAATCCGACAGGAACTAACGACCAATCAACGGCAGTCTGCGGCGGAATACCTGTTCTGTGAATTGTCCGGAACTGCAGCGTTCGCCATCAGCAGCGTTGCCAGCGAACTCATTGGCAGCTTTCGAAAACACCTGAACTCCAAAGGCTTCACGGAAGCGTTTCAAAAATCTGTGGCGGCAGTGGAAAAGGACAAAGCCAGCTGCTTTGTTCTTCTGCGAAATTGGGTGCACGCGTTTCTGTCTGTCGACAAACAGACAAGCTTGATTGAATATGCAGACGAAGTTGCCGTTGCTTTAATGCCGGCGTGGGCAGGCGATAAGGCTGTCATTGCTGGCAAAGTGGCTGCAGATCTGTCTGGCATCGTTGGCACTCACGGTGTCATCGATGGCGGCAACTATCACCTGAACTACAACCATTTCATGCAGCGGTTGTCTGACTTCGAAGCGACGGCTGTCCCGAAATTCAACGATTATGTTGCCTTGAAGCATGAAGTCGTGGAGCACGCTCGAGAAGAAATGCGGCTTGATGAGTTCCGTCCTCGAGTACTCACTTCGTTTGTACGTAACAGGCTGCTGAACGAAGTTTACCTGCCGCTTATAGGAGACAATCTTGCCAAGCAAATTGGTGCCGCGGGCGAAGGTAAACGCACCGACTTGATGGGGCTGTTGCTGCTGGTATCGCCGCCGGGGTACGGCAAGACAACGTTGATGGAATACATCGCCAATCGCCTGGGATTGATCTTCATGAAGATCAACGGTCCGGCGCTGGGCCATCATGTTACTTCACTGGATCCATCGGAAGCCACCAACGCCGGAGCTCGAGAAGAAGTTGAGAAGTTGAATCTTGCTCTGGAAATGGGCGACAACGTCATGATCTACGTGGACGACATCCAGCATACAAGTCCCGAATTCCTGCAGAAGTTCATATCGTTATGTGATGCTCAGCGCAAGATCGAAGGCGTCTACAAAGGGAAGACTCGAACTTACGACCTGCGAGGCCGCAAAGTGGCGGTGGTGATGGCCGGAAATCCATACACCGAAAGCGGCGAAAAGTTTCAAATTCCGGACATGCTTTCCAACCGTGCCGACATCTACAACCTTGGCGAGATCATCGGTGATTCCAGCGAAGCGTTTGAAACCAGTTATCTGGAGAATGCTTTGACGTCGAATCCGGCGCTGGCAAAACTTTCCAGTCGCAGCCAGCAGGATGTCTATTCGATTATCAAGATGGCAAACAACGAGCCACGAGACGGCATCGAACTGGAAGGCAACTATTCGCTGGAAGAAATCAACGAACTTGTCGTAACCATGCAGAAACTGATGCGGGTTCGCGATGTCATTCTGACGGTCAATAAAGAATATATTCGCTCGGCCGCTCAAAGCGACGATTACCGCACCGAACCGGCGTTCAAGCTTCAGGGTTCGTATCGAAACATGAATCGCATTGCCGAGAAGGTTCTGCCAATCATGAACGACGACGAGCTCACGACGTTGATCGTTTCAAACTACGAAAATGATGCTCAAACCCTGACATCCGGCACAGAAGCGAACCTGTTAAAATTCAAGGAACTCACTGGCCTGCTGACGGCCGTTGAAGCCGAACGCTGGGAAGATATTAAGCGAACGTTCCGTCAGAACGTGAAGCTGAAGGGCTTTAGCAGTGATGACAAGACCGGACAGGTCATCGCGACTTTGGGGAATCTCAGCGACGGCCTGGAAGCAATTCGCAAGGCCTTGAATTCCGGCGTTACACAGTGGGCTGATCATAAAGCAACGGTGCCCGAACCAGTTGTCGCTCAGGTCGAGGATTCACAATCGCAGCAAACAGCCGCTGAATTGGCCGCTAAAACAGCCATGATGGAAGCCATCGCGAAAGAATTGTCCGGTCTGAAGTCCGGCCTGGCAGAAATCAATCTGTCGTTGTCGGACGGCCTTCAGCAGCTTAAAGATAGTAGTCCTGCCGCAGGTGAACGTCATCACGAACAAAGTCCAGTCGCTAAAGTTCGAAACGTCAGCAGCGCTGAAGAGGCGGCGGCTGAGAACGAAAGTTCTGTTGACGCAGGTGAAAGTGAGGGAGTGTCCAGTCCCTATCGAATCACGGTCGTGAACAAAATTCCGCCAACTCTGGTGTCCGTGCTGAAGCAGCAGTTCAAGCTCATGAATGCCTGGATGCAGCCAATTCACAAAGCGACTCAGGCACAGCGAGCTGACAACAAGAAACTGTTAGCTCACCTGGAAGAATGCGCTGACCTGTATGTGAAGCTGATTGAGCGCATTGAAGGCCGGAAATAAATCGCGTGATGGTAAGGTGCCATCACAAATGAAGGCTATCCAAAGCCTCCAACTTGCCGCGTAGTGGATCTTGTTAAAGATCCACTACTTGAAATCCTTATCTTCAGGTGCATCAGGCTCACGACAGTTCAAGAACGGACGTGCCTTTTTGCAGTGCAAAACAGGCAGTGACTTGTTGGGCCTGTTGAAAGTAAGTACCGGGCATCAGATTAAGCAATCGCGATACGGGTTGCAGTTTTGAACGCTCTCCATTGACCAAACAGGCAACGCGACTCTGGCCCGGTGACTCCATCCGAACTGTGAATTCGGGACATTCATACGGAGCCGAAAATTCGAATCCGCCAACGACCTTTTTCACGGTGGTGAGTTCTTTCGCAGCCCAGTACCGAGCAATCTCACTTAGCTTCATCCAGTAAAGATGGTCATACTTGCGGTGCAGGCGGTCGACCACACTTTTGAACACGTTAAATCCGTGTTCCTGTCCGTTGTAATAAATGCCCGGCCAGTGGCAGACCATCACGGCCGGTTCCTGACGTTCGATCACGTCCACCATTCTTCCGTGGTTCAGGTCTTCTGAGATGAACTGATCCGGGTGGCCCGGTTCTGTTCCGTCCCAACCGCCGAACCAGTCTCCCGTGCAACCGACAACAGAAACGACACAACGCGGGTCAGCCGTGTTTAGTCCGGAAGCGAACTGTACCTGAGGCACCACGCTGCGATCGTCGGTGTACAGGAATTTGAAGTAGTGAGGGATCTTAGCATTGAATACGTCGGTTACCGATTGCATGGTTGCTTTAGCAAGTTCCGGAACGACCTTGCCAGCGAATCCACCCGGTGTCGTAATTCCTTCGCAAGGCAGCCCTGCTTCTTTCAGGATGCGCAACGAATAGCTGAGGTAATCGGCCAGCTGATCGACAGATTTTCCGTCCGTCCATTGCCAGTTTTCCATCCATTGCGGCCCCTTGTTGGCATAAGGACGCCCCGTTTTCGTGTCGATGACTCGCGTGTGAGTGGCCATTTCCGGGTGAATGTCCCAGTTGGGCATCATCAGTTCCTGAACAAGCTTCACGCTGTCATTCAACTGCCGCGAGGACCAGCCGGGCAGTTCACGGTCCACCCAACCAACACAGGCGGGTTGAGGAACGATGCTGTACTTGCCTTTGATGTTTCGTTCGGCACACCATTCGCCGAATTTGCGTACGAAGGAATCCGGAATTTCACGAGGCCATGTCCACCACGGCTTTTGATAGTCCTGCCGATTTGGCCACGCGTCTGCAAACTGAGGCATTGCGTAGTGAGCCAGGTTTACCAGGCATGTGGAATCGTCGATGATAAACGAAACCGGCACGCGAGCTCGCGGGTTAACAATGGACAGTCCACCGTCCTGAACGGGGCGATCTCCGGCGTTGGGATTTTCAACCGCAATGACATCAGCGACTGAGGCGTGGCGAGCCAACACAAGGCCAGCGGCAGAGGTGCCCAGAAAACTTCGACGCGTTAATGGGGGCACGGCGAATCTCCAGCGTTAGCGATTTAGTGGCGTGTTACGGAGTAAAAGCGGGGGGCGTCCTGCCTGCCATTTGACTGCCCTGCGTTTCGCAGGCTGGAAACTTACGCCACAAGAATCCAACCGCAAAATCAGCAGTGGCAAACCACTACCGAGGTTTTCTTAGGACGCCAATTATTGCGGCTCGCGAATTGGGGCGAACTTGATCTTTTTGATGTAGCGAACCATCTTGCCGTCGACCATTTTTCCGGAACACGCACTGATGGCTGAAATGATATTTTTGTACTGCAGACCGTAGTCGGGATCGATCTCGACTTCCTGTTTGTCCAGATTGCTGGGACCAGCAGCGTTTAAGGCATTGACGGATTTCAGAATCTCAGAATTCAACCTCAGAAAGGCCTGCGGCCCGGAACCCAGAGGTTGGCTGTTGTAACTCAACATGGCCAATTCGCCGGTGTCTGGATCTGCCTGCATGCGTACTTTGAAAGGTGGCAGATCTGCGTTATCCATAGACGATTGCTGAGGTGCTCCCAGTGGCATGTTAATGTCGAAGTCGCCTTCCGGTTCGACAATCTTCAATGTCAGCATGAAGAAAATCAGCAGCTGAAACACAACGTCGATCATCGGCGCCATTTGTGTTTCAATTTTGTCGCCGCCCGAATGTCGTGCTCGAATTTTCATTGCTTGAAACCTGTATTTCCGGAAAACGCGATGCCGTTTTCTTCTGGCTCTATCATCTGCGTCTGAGTGCAGATGTTGAAATATCGAAAACCGTCCTGTTGTGGTTCATTCCGTGCTCAGAAGCCTGAGCCATCGAGTGCGGTCACTCGGCCACGGATAATCATGGTTTGTGGTAGTGGATCTTGTTAAAGATCCCTGTGTGGCCCAATCTTTAACAAGATCCACGACCCTGAAACTAAACCGTGACAAAACATTAGTCTCTGTTCTGAGTTGCCTTCAACGCAAATCGCTGGAAGCCAATGCCATCTTCCTGACACAATTGAATGAGCTTCTGAACCATGCCCGAAGGCACTCCCGCATCAGCTCGAATTTCAACTGTGACATCTTTTAGATCAGTTCCAATCGTCTTATAGAACTGAGCCTCTGATCGCAGCTTCAAGCCGCTTTCTTCAACGGTGAATCGCTCGCCGCTGAAAAAGATGTACGGATTCGGATCAATCTTTTCGCCCAGCTTATTCTTTTCGTAGCCGAAGTTCAGCGTCAAAGAATTCTCTCGCTTTACTTCCGGCGGTTTTGCCAGTTGATCGCGAGGAAGTGTGACACGTTCGTCGGCCTGTTGTTGCTCAAAGTTTGTGATCACCATAAAGAAGGCAATCAGCTGAAACACGATGTCAATCATCGGCGTCATATCGACATCGGGTGGCCCGCTTCCGGAAGACTTAATTTTCATGAGCGTTTTACTCCGTTGAAAAGATCAGCAGCTTGTCGGCGGTGAATTCGTTGCCCCAAATTCACCGCCGAAACAAACGTGTCGATGCGACAGGACTAAGCAGACGATTTACCACCGGAACCAGTGAAGACCACTTGGGATTATGTTCCGGCAGGCTTTGTGCCACCCTTGCCAACGGCCGCAAAACGGCTCATCAAACCTTCGCTGACCATGCCGATTTCCAGCACCAGTCGCTGAATTCGGTTCTTCAGAATGCTATAGAACACCATGGCGGGAATTGCGATTCCCAGACCAATCAACGTGGTAAACAGAGCAGTGGAAATACCTTCCGCCAGTTCGCTGGGTTTCGGAGAAACAGCTGAGGATGCAATCTTGTCGAACGACGCGATCATACCCTGAACCGTTCCCATCAGCCCCAGCATCGGTGCGACGCTGCCGATGAGAGCCAGATAGCTGAGTCGATGTTCCAGAGCCATGTTTTCATCTTCGCCAGCTTCCTGCATGCCTTCCACGGCTTCCGGATAGCCTCGGCTAAGTCGTCCCATGCCAGCCGCCAGAACTCGAGCAACAAACGAATCGTCGTTGCGAGCGATTTCGTAGGCTCCCTGAAAATCCTTACCGTTCAGCTTTTGTTCGAACTCTTCCACAAAGTCGTTCGGCAGCAGCACGTCACGGCGAACCTGCAGCAGGTTCATCATAATTAACGCCACCATCACAAATGACAATGCGGCGAATACCAGCATCCAGAACCAGCCCAGAGCATCGATCATCCATGTGAGAAAGTTGCGGCTTTTTACGGGGGCATCAGCGGCGCCGCCGGCGGCGGCATCGGCTGCAGGTGCATCAGCGACAGCACCTTCGTCCTGTGCCTGAGCTACCGAAGTCGTACCAGCCAGTGGAAAGGTGGCAAGGGCGATTGTGATAGACAACAGCAACACACCCCAACTGCGGAGGGATCGGTGCCTTGCGACTTTTTCTGAAAGGCTAAGCATATTTATAACTTTCTCCGAATAACTAAGTTTTTCGCCGTTGAAGCCCGCTGGATATGCAACTGAAGACTGGACGGAATGTAGCCGCTTAAGTTCGCCGCGTCATCCAATTTACCCGGTCTACCGTCAACTGCAGGCACATTTTTCTATGTATGGTGGGGTTTCCGGACGACTAAATCTGGCTTGCCCGGCATGTACGCGACATTTGGAAAAGTCGAACAGCCAACAAATGCGTGTTCGACAACCTTTTCAGTGCCGAATTAACCGCCGCTGGGCAGCTTGGCCCATGGGCTGTTGGGGTAACGTTCTGTAAGTCGAGTTTGTGCTTCAACCGCTCGATCTTCATGTCCGCCTGGCCCCCATAACTGCGCTAACCGAGACAATGCTTCCGCGTGTTGAGCTGGTTCGCCGGGATACAGCACATCGACATGTAGATACGCCATTAAAGCGTCTTTCATCTGGTTCTTTTGACGGAAGCAATCACCTTTGCGGACCCATGCTTCGGCCAGAGTTTCTGTTTCGCTTTCTGAAGCCTGAGCGATCACGTCATTCAGCGTTTTGATGGCTTCATCCAGCTGGCCTTGTTGTTTCTGGCAAAGAGCCTTCCCCAGCATAGCTTCGTAAAGAGCCGCCTTAGCCAGAGGGTCGCCTGTTGTTTTGTCGGCCACATCTTTGAAGGCCGTTAAAGCTGCTGCGGGATCACCGCTGGCCAATAAAAGTCGTCCCAGCTGAACGCCCGCTTCCAGTTGAAACCCTTTCACAGGCGAATTCTGCACTTCTGTCAGCAAAGTTCTGGCTTCGTCTGTCTGGTTGCTTGCGGCCTGAATCGATGCCTGCAGCAACGTGGCTTCAAGGTAGCGAAAGTTCTTTCTGTTGGCCGTCCGAAATTTGTTGAGTTCATCAATAGCGGCTGGCACCTTGGCGGCGTCTGTCAGAGCCTGCTTGCCCATAATTCTGGCGATGATAAAGGCCAGGTCTGTCTTTGCCGGTGCGCTGGAGCCGTCAAAGTTTTTCTGAATGTCCAGCATTTTGGTCAACGCAGAATCCAATGCACCGCTGCGTTCTGTGCTGCGTGCCGGGTTTAGAGCACTTGGTTCGCCGTCGAACTGAACAGACTTCAGGTCGGCAACAGATACGGTTTCTTCCTGGCCGTTGGTTCTTTTCAGGACAATTTGCTCATTGTCCATTTTCGTAATTTCGCCTCGTAGAGCGATGTTGTCGCTGCGACGCGTCACAATATCAACGGCCTGACTGCTGGATGGCATCGCAAACGTCAACAGCGTTGCCGCAACGGCTGACTGTAGAGTTCGTTGAAAGAATATGTTCATCTTAACTGATCCTGCGTTTCAGATTCTGTTAACTGCTGGTCTGTTACCGCTTACCGAACACGACTTGCTTGTCATATCCTATGGATGACAACAAGTTATTCTGCTGGTGGTTGTGGTGGACGCTTTTTGACGATCTTCTTTTTAACTGGCTGGCCCTGTACTGTCCCATCAGCTGGCGGAGCTTCTGCCGACGGAGAACGCTTGACGACCTTCCGTGGTTGAGCAGACGGATCGCCTGCTGCAGCGGCCGCAGCTGCTTGAGCCTTCAACTTGGCCGCTTTCGCAGCTCGGTATCTGGCGGCTTCTTCTGGTGTCAGCAGCCGCTTCTTCTTGACAGGAGCTGCCGCCGGATCAGCCGAAGCACCACCTGCTGGTGGAGCTGCGGCTGTTGGTTTGTCTGAAGTTGCTGGTCTGGTTGCCGCTGGTCTGGCTGCCGTTGGTGCGGCTGCCGTTGGTGCGGCTGAGCCTGCGGCTGGAGAGCCGGGTTTTGGCGAAGCCGTTTTCTTTCGAACCGGAGCAGTTGCAAGGGCTGCTGCTGGTTTGGCGGGAGCCGTCGCCGTTATTCCGGAGAAGTCCGGCATCCCATCTGCGCCTGTGCCACTGCTGGAAGCTTCAAATCCACCAGCTCCGGCGGGCGGGGTGAATGATCCGCCCGCTGGGGCATAGGCCGTGCGAACTCGCTTGGCAGGTTTGCTCATTATCTTATAAAAGGCAAACCCTCCTCCCGCGGCCAAAGCGACGGCCAGCGATATCAGCAGAGTGTTGGAACCTTCTGGTTCAGTGGGTACCGCCGTTGTCGCTGTTTCTTCTGGCTTGGTTTCCTGTTCTTCAGGTTGAGCCACCAATTCTTCAGGCGGAATTTCCAGCTTCTCCGGACGCTGCAACGCGATGGGGCTTTTGCCCTGTTGAGCCTGAATGTCCTGATACAGTTGATCAAACCTCGAAAACCAGACGTCGTCCAAATCCGGGTATACCTGAACGAAGACGGTGACTTCGCCCATGGCTTTTTCCAGCTGTCCTGCGGCTTCAGCGGCCCCCGTTTTGGCGTATCGCAGACGGCTGTTGGTGAGTTCGTAACGAGCTTCCAGAAACGTGTCTTTCAGGTCGGCCCATTCGGGCGATGTTTGTCGCATCGCCAGCCGTCGAGTGATTCCGGACCAGCCCCAGATTGACTTTTTGCCATTGGCGTCTTCCAGTCCATCGATGGATGTCAGCAACTGAGCTGGCACTCCGTTCGGATCGGCTCCCCAATCGGCCAGTACGTGAGCCGCTTCTGCCTGTACGTCCAGTGAAGCTTCGTTTTCGGCAAGAATTGATTGAGCCAATGAGATCGCTTCTTCGTAAGCCCCTTGAGCTCGCTTGCATCGCACAAGTCTTAGCTTGATGGCTACGGCACGCCCGCCATCTGCCAGGTTATTGTCCAGCATTTCCTGATAAGCGTCGGTGGCACGGCCGTAGTATGTCGCGGCAGCGGCTACGTCTTCTTTGACACCCTGGCCCAGGCCGAAATAAGTTTCACCGATCCACAGCAGCGAGTTGTAGTCTGTCTTGTTTCGTTGAGCGTAAACTTTCTCCAGAAACTGTTCGAACGACGTGCGAACCTGAGCCAGCCGCTCTGTATCGCCAGCCGATTTCAGCCGTTCCAGTTCGTCCTGAAGTTCTTTGCCAAGTTGCGTGTAAACTGCGGTGATGTCCTGTCCGCCGATGCCTTCCAGCTTGCCCATGGCAACCAAAGCCTGATCGATGTTTTGAGTTCCTACGTAGGCTCGCAACAATGCTCGATAGGTCTGGCCTGCAAATGGAGCACTCAAAATACCGGACTCCGGTCGAGCTTCTCCTTCTGGAACTTCAATCGCCGCCAGCACCGAATTTTCGCCGTTGGCGGTGAGCCTTTGGATGGTTTGGTCGAACTGTCCGTCCTGATTCAGAATTGTGACCAGTGAAACTTCGGCGGCCGTCATTTCGTCGGTTGGCGCTGCTTCTCCAATTTTTTCGCGAGCTGCTTTCAGGCCGGCGGTCAGCAGGTCTTTGGCCTTGTCTTTGAACTCAGCAACTTTAGCGGCGGTTTCAACGGATGTGTCGTTGGTGGCCACCATTTTGCTGACAGCGTTGGCATGAGCGGCCCAATAAGATTGCCCTGCGCTGATTTGAGCCGACGGGAATTCGGAATAGTCTTTGGGTACGCTTAAGTAAACTTCAGCCGCTTGTTCTGGTTCGTCAAGGTCTCGATAAACCTGCCCCAGCCTCATGCGAGCTTCGTTACCTTTGGCTGATTGCGGATAC
The DNA here is from genome assembly GCA_937916515.1 of uncultured Planctomycetaceae bacterium. Lineage (GTDB taxonomy): Bacteria > Planctomycetota > Planctomycetia > Planctomycetales > Planctomycetaceae > Fuerstiella. The sequence goes on from CALFSX010000321.1 coordinate 32,666, forward strand.
TCCGACACAATCTGTTCGCAAATGCCTTTCACCAAATCAAGTTCAAACGTTTTATCACCGTCTGGTGCATCGATATAAGCCTGCACGGCAGAAGCGATGGCAATTTCTGTGGCGTCGAGTGCAATATCAGGATTGTTAACTTTGTCGTGCGTCATGCAATAGCGTGCCAGAATGAACGCGTCGAAGCTTTTCCGTTGTCGCATAAATACATACGACAACAGGTAACGCGCCTGAGCGACAGCAGCCGGTGTTGTGTTTTCATCTCGCAGGCTCAACGCCAATTCAAACAAGCGACCGATTTCGTTGTAGTGAACGTTAAGAGCCTGTTGAGCTTTTTGACGTTCGTCCGGCGTCTTCGCTTTGCCTTTGGCTTCGTCCAGATCTTTAATCTGGCTGACCATGCCTTTGGCTCGTTCAAACGCGGTGTCAAAGTCGCGAGGTTCAGCGTCTTTTTCGCCCAGTTCGGCATTGATGCGTCGGCTTAATGCCAATGCGGATTCTTTGTAGGGCCCGGTAAAGCGACCGACCTGCTTGGCGTCTGCCAGGGCCTGTCGCAAAATGGCGTTCTTTTGAACGGCTTCCAATGTGCGATCTTTCGCCAGCTTTTCTTCGGCGATGGCTTTTTCCCACAGAATTCCGAGGCCCGTTTCGCTGTACTGTTGGCTGCGATTATCCTTGTTCGCCAGCCATGTGCCGGCTTCCTGAATCACCAGCTGATAGTCGGCTCGTTCTTCGGTGTTAAGGCAGATCAAGCGGTACTGCAACGCGATCGATGCCAATTGACGAACGGTTGGGTTTGTGGTGTCGTAGCCCAGCATCTCGTTGTAAATACCGAGAGCTCGGTTAATGTCGTTCTGTTCCTGAAAACACTTTCCCATCATCAAACGCGACTGCAGGCCGATCGGGCTTTTGCGATAGGCCTGATGAATGGCTTCAAATTCTTTGGATGCCTGAATCAGAGTTTCATTGCGTTCTTTTGTGCCCATATCGAAGGTTTGACCGCGTTCGTAAGTGCAACGAACAAGGTTATAGTGAGCTCGCAGATACTTCACCTGAGCTTCAAAACGTATCCGATAACCTTCCGGATCTTCCTTCTCATCAATGAACTTCGGGAACGTCTTGTATTGAGCGTCATACTGATCGAAGGCGGCCTGATAAATTTTCTTTGCGGTGTCGATGATTGTTCGAGCCTGATCCTGCAGCTGCTTTTTCTTATCAGCATTGCCCGGGGCTTCGGCGTCCCAAATTAGTGACCGGGCTCGGTCAAACAGCAACTGACCCAGTTCTGCATTTGCAAAGGCCGCCCGCGGATTGTCCGCATGTTCCGCCGCGAATTTTTTGAGATATTCTTCGGCCTTGCTTAACGCCTGATCACGATCTTCAGGAACACGAGAGGCGACTCCCAGGGCTCGGTAGGTCATTCCGAGTTCCAGGTCAATCAGGTCCGCAAACGCTTTCGGCACGCCCTGACGTTTGGAAAGGTCGTCCAGATAGGTGAGCGCCGTGTCGTAATAGCCGCGTTCTCTCAGCCCGCTGATGAATTGCTCAAACGGCTCATCAGCTCTGGCGGTGCTGCCTGCGCTGGAAACAACCAACAACAACCAGGCGATTGCCAGTTTTCCAGACAAATGAAACGACGTCGTGGGTCTGAAGAATTGCATATCTTTGACCAGATGAACCTTTGCCGCAAATCTGCAGCACAAGACGGGACGAGTTCCGAAATCGAAACGAACGACAGGATTTCTTAGCAACTTGCGAAACTACGTGTCGCAGAAATACACTTTTCGCGTCTCGAAAAGGATTCTGAAACAAGAAGAAACACGGGGTTTACCGCGAAAACCTGCGTCACGAAGTGATCAGAATAGGAACTTTTAGCGAAAATCGCAAAGAACACCGCTCGCATAACAACTTTCTGATTCTTTCACCTCAGCTTGCAACGCTTTGGAAGTGTTGAAACGGCATTACGGGTAGTATTTTATGGGCCAGACCGTTTGTAACTGCGGCGACGACTTAAACAGTCTTGCAACGGAGTTTCCGACTGCCGATCGCCCGGCGAACGGAAACCGCTGGAACCAAACTTCATTCTATGGATAACGCGTTGGCAGCGAGTCATCCGAAAGTTTCTGACATGAAAACCCAAACGTCGCGTTTGCTATCACGAAAAAAACAAAGCTGTTGGCTATCGGCTTTGTTCGCCGTGGCAGCGACTAGTTGTCTTGTGGCAACGCTGGCCACCAGCGAACTATTCGCAGACGAATCCAGTTTTGGTTCGTCAGCAACCGAACGCACGGTGATGGTCATCATGGCTTCCGATGGTCCCGTTTTGGCGGAAATGAAGATTTCTGTCGATGCTCAGCCCTATCGAACATGGGTGACCGGATTTCTTGCCAGGCGAGTCGACCTGGACGGCGACGGACAATTAGCAGAAACGGAAATTGCGTTAATCCCCGAACGCCTGTTGCAGCAGACTCCCGCAAAAAACGCCAGGTCAGCGTTACGGAAGTCTGCCCAATCAAAGTCCGTCGAAAGCGTTGCCACCGAAGTTTTTAATGAATGGTTCGCGTCGCAGCTAAGTCGCAGCTTCAATCTTATTGCCGGTTCTGTGCAGGCGTCGGAAGCCGTGCGGCTGGCTTCGCTAATTGACGCCAACGGCGACGGCAAAGTTTCGCGAGAAGAAGTGGTCAACGGAAGCTACTCCATGCGTTTCCGAGATCTCGACGACGACCAAACCTTCAGCGCCACAGAGCTCATGCCGTTTCGAGACCCTCGCAACCAGCAGGCTGCCGTTGTGCCGGATGTTGCCAACCTTCCGTTTGTGCAACTGGGCGATCAGGCGTCAATCGATCGAACGGCCGCTCAGATAATTGGCCGGTATGGCAGCGAAGAAAATCTTAAAACGGCAACTCTACGATTGCCGCCGGAACAGCTGGCCAGCTTCGATATGGACGGCGATCAGTCCTTCAACCAGCAGGAGCTCAGCAGCTTTCTGAAACAACCGCCCGTGCATTTGGTGATGGACATTCGACTTGCAGATGCCGCCAATGCCAGCGACGTTGCGTTCGATGTTACGGATGCCGCAACTTCGTTTTGCCGGTTCGAACCGCTGCGTCGTGGGCGAGCCAAACTGGTGGTCGATGATATGCCCATCGAAATTCGATCACGCGGTGGCAGCAAAAGTTCACGCGGGTTTATGGTGAACTTTCTGCTGCAACGAATGTCGTCGTACGATGCTGATAAAAATGGTTACCTGTCGGAAGATGAGTTTCCTGAAATGCAGCAGCAGATGGCGCAGATTCAGGTCAACGGCAGCTTTGCAGAAGTAGACATCAACGGCGACAAAATGCTGTTTCGAGACGAAATTAAGACCTACATCGAACGAGATGCCATTGCGACTCAAAGTCAGATTGAAGTCAGCGTTAAACAGGACGGAAAGACTTTGTTTAAGCTGATTGACCAAAACAGCGATCGGCGACTTTCTGAACGAGAACTGCAGGGTGGCTTCGATGTGCTGCTGGAATATGACATTGACAAGGATCAGTTTCTAACCGAAGCAGAACTGGGCACTGCGTACACTCTGAATATCGGATTGGGCCAGGCAGCATCTTTGAGACTGGACAACATGACGTCGATAGGAATGGCCAACCGCACTGCCGATGCGATCCTGCCGGGAGTGTCCGGGATGGATGGCCCTGAATGGTTTCGCCGTATGGATCGTAATCAGGATCGAGACGTTTCGTTTCGCGAATTTCTGGGGACTCGCGAATTGTTCAGCGAATTGGATTTGAACAAAGATAACCTGCTGAGTGCTGACGAAGCCGAAAAGCTGGATCAGGAAGCATCTGAGTAAACCAGATGATGGAGCTTTTGGAATCCGCCTGATTCACATTATTCACAGTCGCGGAGCGACAGCATGCGATAGCCTCGGACTTCAGTTCGAGCTCGTCAGCTGGCTGCAACGAAAGTCGCGGATTGACGATATGTGAATTTTCCACAGGTCGATGTTCAGCGGCTTGTTTTCTGCGTAATCGCGGCAAACGTCGGGTTGAAACCCGACGCGATCATATGCTGTCGATCAACGGCTCACCTCTTGGTTATCGTTTTCTGCGACCGGCGATCAGGCCGACGATTGTGACGAAGCTGCATAGCATGGCAAATACATCGCCGAATTTTGAATAGAAGGTCACTCGACCATCCAGCGGGACCTGTCCGCACATCACAGCTGAACACTGTCGATGACGAAGGCCGGTTGTTTTGTCGTACATGGAATCAACAGCCGTGAAGTCCGCGACGACGCCCGCCGTGGTTTCTTCCATAATGAAGAAGTGTTCGGGCTGGCGGATTCGTCCACTGGAATCAATAAACGCCGAAATGCCAGCATTGACGGCTCGCACCATCGGTCGGCGATTTTCGATACAGCGGAACGTGGCGGTAATCAGGTGTTGATCCAGTTCGCTGGAACCTCGAAACCAGCCATCGTTCGTCATGTTCACTAAAACATCGGGCGTCTTGCCGGATTCATCCGGGGTGCTGGCCGCGTGTCGCACAAGCTGTGGCACCGTGTCTTCAAAGCAGATAATCGGGCTGTAGCGAACTCCGCCGTATTCGAAGCTGGCCGAACGTGTTCCGGCGTCGATTCCAAAACCATCACCAAACGGAGTTACCTTTGCCAGCCACGGCAGAACACTTCTTAGCGGAATGTATTCGCCAAACATCACTCGATGAATTTTGTCATAACGTCCGACATATCCAAGGTCCGGTCTGATGAATGCGGCGGAGTTGAATTTTTCGTGACCGTTCTTCCGGGCGACTTCCGTAATCATTCCGATCAAAAGGGCGGCTCCTGCTTCCTGACTGCGATTGATCAATAGTTCTCGAGCGTATTCACGGTGCCAGCGTTCGATTTCTTCCTTTGCGAATTCGCTGTTGGACCCCGCGCCGGGTAAAGTGACCAGGTTGACCAGATCTTCGTCGGTGACACCTTCGCCGATAATTAAATCCGGAACGGGAAACATTGTTTCCGGCCAGATAATCAGGTCGGGCCGTAACCCGGCAGCTCGGCGAGTCAGGATGTCGTGTTCGCGAACCATGCGCAGCCACATATCCGGATCGTGCTTCAATTCGGGAGTGAAATTTCCCTGAGCTACGGCAATCACCGGACCTTCGCCGATGGTGTCCACTGGCTGCATTCTCATCGAACCATACAACACGCTTAGCAGCACCATGCCAGGACATGTGGCTGTGCCAGCCATCTTGCTGAATCCGGTTGGTGATGAAACTTCGTCCGTCGATGACGCCAGACCAATTTTTACAAGAAGACGTTTGGGCAGCACGTCGGCAATGATTCCGCTGGACATGGCGATCAAAAACGAAACGCCGTACGCTCCGGTAATGTCTGCAATTTGGACCAGCGATGTCCATTGATATTGCGAATGAGCCAGATAGTACCAGGAAAACCCTGTCAGCAGGTAAGCTCGAAGAAAATCCAGTGCCGTCCACACCAACGGAACCGCCAGCCATACCGGGCCACCCGCTTTCACCATGCGGCGAGACAAAAAGACGAATGCTGGAAAATAGAACGACAGATAAAACGACAACGCGGCAAGTGCTCCATACATCGTCGGGTGCCCCAATCGCATCCATTGCAGCGTGACAACGGCCCACAGAAAACCGCAGAAAGCCAGAGCTCGGTGTGTGCGACGAGGAAGCTTTTCAACTCGCACCAACAGGCACAGCGGAACGATGGCAACCCAGGCGATTGGAGCCAGTTCAACCGGTGTGAAACTTAGCCACAGCATCACAGCCGACAGTAGTCCCATGCCGAGCACCGGGCGCAGGCTGCCGGAAGATACTTCGGCCATCCGACCGGATTCGATGATCTTCGAAATCTCCGGTCGCAAATTCGGCCGTTGTGGTGTGGCGTCAGAATCGGGTTGAACTTCTGCACTGGACAAGGTGTGTTCCTTTTGACATCTTCGACAGGTGGTTCCTTTGGCGAAGCAAGATATCAGATGCCAGAAATTTCCGGCACCCATAATTTACGGGCCTGAAGTCGGCGGCGGAAAGTTGCGGGGGCAGATCTGCTGAGGAACGGTTCCGACAGGCAGCCCGACTTGTGAATACTGCAGTTTGCTGACATTGGCATAACACAGTGGGTGGCAGCCTAATTCGGTATCCACGTGACTTTGCACTTTGCAGCGTAAGACTGCTTAACGGCGTTAAGCTATGCCCTTGCCGCGCAGCGACAACCGAGCGACTCGGCGGTTAAAACGCCCCACGTCTTTCCGCAATCTACGCCACCGGGGCAAGGGCGAGCCCTTGTGGGGGAAAATCGGCGGAAGACGGTGTACAATGGTGGAAAACCGGACTCTGAATTGTGATTCTTCTGCTTCATGTGGCTGCCTGGGTGGCCATAATCAAGATTTCTGCAACCGCCTAACAGATTTGTGACAACGCCTGATGACGGAGAAAACGGCGAATGTTCAGGTTCATTCGAAAATTGAAGGACCGATTGAGCAGCATTCAATGTTGCATCGGTCGCTGCTTTTTGCGGAATTGTCGAGTATTTCGTACTACGACGAACCGATCGCGAAAGGGCTGGCGGAAGTTGTCGGCTTTGAGGGCTGCCGCTTTTTCGATCGCGACGGTGCTCAAGCCTTCATGTTCTGGAACGATCACGACTGCGTGGTGGCATGTCGCGGCACTGAACCTAACGAATGGAACGACATTCGAGCAGACGTGAATGCCGTGGCCGTTTTAACGGAAACCTTTGGGCGAGTTCACAAGGGCTTTATGCAGGAAGTTGACGACCTGTGGCCGATGCTGGAAGACGCGTTGGTTGAAAACAGGAAGACGCTGTGGTTTGCCGGACATTCTTTGGGAGGAGCTATGGCCACCATTTGCGCGGGCCGTTGTTATCTTTCTGAGATTGAATCGATGCCGAAAGCGTTGTACACGTATGGCAGCCCCAGAGTCGGCGACAAACGCTTTGTGAACTTTGTGGAACTTGATCATTCTCGGTGGGTGAACAATAACGATATCGTGACTCGAGTCCCTCCCGCATGGATGGGCTATCGGCATGCGGGAAAAGAGCTGTATCTGGATCGCAACGGCGACATTAAAGATGTTAACGGCTGGACACGAACGTACGACGGCCTGAAGGGTTTTTTGCTGGGGCTGCTGAAATTCAAAATCGACCATTTCTCCGATCATTCCATTGATCGGTATGTGGAATACATCAAGAAGGCCGTTCCTGAACAAGCAGAAGAAACCACGACAACAGTTGACCTTCCTGCGTCTTCGCCGGAAGTTGTCGCAGCCCAGGCAGTGGCCGCTAACTTAGAGGCCGCTCACTTAGAGAACGTGATGGCGGAAGCGGATCAGGTGAAGCCTGAATAAAACGCGATCGCATCAGATTTAATTTTCGTTCCATTCAAAGAGGCAGTCTTATGCTGGATCTTGCCGAATCGCATCAGTTTGTTTCAACATTGTTCAGCGACGACCCGGCAATTGCAGAACCGCTGTCGGCGGAGCAATTGGAACTGTACGAACAGCAGGGTTTTCTTGTGGGGCCTCGATTGCTGAACAATGTTCAGATCGACGCCCTGAAAAGCGAACTGGCGGAACTTACGAACCCACAGCACGAAGGACGTGATTTGTGGTATGAGTACCATTCCAACGAATCCACGGATGCCAGCACGGTGCTGTTTCACGCTTTGGGATCGTGGCGACTGCGTCCTGCGTTTCACGACGTGCTGTGGAATGCCGCGTTCACTGTTCCTGCCAGTCAGTTGCTGGGCGGAAGCGTTCGGTTTTGGCACGATCAACTGTTTTGTAAACCCGCGTTGCACGGTGGAGTTGTTGCGTGGCACCAGGATTATTCATACTGGACCAGAACAGCTCCCATGGCTCATCTGACTTGCTGGATCGGCCTGGATGATGCCACTGTCGATAACGGTTGTGTGCATTACATTCCCGGCAGTCACAAGTGGAATCTGCTGCCGATTACCGGACTGGCAGGTGACATGGCTGGCATCAAAAGCGTGTTGAATTCTGATCAGTGGGAGTTGTTTAATAATCCCGTCGCTGTGGGGCTGAAAGCGGGAGAATGCGTGTTCCATCATCCCCTGACGGTTCACGGTTCATTCGCCAACCGCACGCCTCAACCACGAAGAGCATTAGTGTTGAATGTCGTTAAAGATGGTGTGTGCAGTTGCAGTGATGAGCCGCTGTTGGGGGGCACGGATATTATTCCTGCCGGCCAGCCTCTTGATGGTAAGTTCTATCCGCTGCTCCGTTCTGTGCTGTAGTCGAAGTAGGGTAGGCATCGCCCACCAATTCATTTGTGTGGTTGTGTCTGGTGGGCGGTGCCCACACTACGGTTCTGTGCTGTAGTTCGACCAAAGTTACTATGCGCAAAATATCGCAGCCCGCTTCATCCGGACAACGCAAAAAGCCCGCGTTCTGGAGGAAACGCGGGCTCTTGGGGTTTTGCAACCACTCAACTTCAATCAACAATGCAGACTGTGGCGGGGCTGCTTGTTGCTGTCCGGATTACTGGATGCTGCGAGCTTCTGGTGGCAGTGGAACCAGATCGCTGTTTTCATCAATTCCGGCTTCGATGTTGGCTTCAATCGCCTGGTCGATTGCATTGTTGGAATGAGACAATCGAGTTGTACGACCGTTCAGGATGACTCGAGCAGCTTCGCGAACTTCGGTCTGGCTAAGGCGTCGCAGGTTGCTAAGTTCCGTTAGAGGAGCCATGACTTGTGCAACTCGACCAACCGTGGTTTCCATCATGGCCAGTTCTACAAGCGTTCGTCGAAGTCCTGCCAGCGAGTGTACATGGGTTGATACTTCGCTTTGGAAGTCGTCCAGAATTTCCAGGTTCTGAATGGCCGATGCAACTCGTTCACCCTGATTTCCAAGTTCTGCCTGCAGTCGCAGCATTTCGGAAAGGTTCTTTCCGGCGATATCCAGTTTCAGGCCGGGACCGGACAACGCTTCGTGCATGGCAACCAGTGTGCGAGCGTTGTTGTCTGCTGTTTCGATACCTTCGTTGGCGTTCAGGATCTGGTCTTTCAGTGCGGCCAGTTTGGTGCTGGTTTCGCTGGCCTTGTCAAAGCTGGCAACGGCGTTGTTGAAGGAATCAGCAGATGCAATCATGCGATTTTGCAGGCCGATAAAGTCATCAAACCGTGCGGCAGCGACCTGCAGATTTTCGTTGCTGTCGACAAGTCGTTGAGTCAGGTCAGACATGTGAGCAATGCTCTCACTGGCTTTTTCATAGCCATTGGAAGCCGCGATGACTCGCTTTTGCAGTGCGACCATACCATTCAGGCTGTTGTCGGCCACTTCTGTCTGGCTGCCACCGCTTAGAACTTCGTCACGCAATGCTTCCAGTCGTTCAATCTGAACAGACGCAATGTCTGTCTGCTGTCGCGACGAGATGACTCGTTTCTGTACAGATGCCAGTCGGTCCAGTTGAGCCAACGCGACGGTTGCTGACTTGGCTTCGCTTTCGAGTGACTCGCGAAGTGCTGCAACATCGTCGATAGCGGCTTTCATTTCAGCCAGCTTGGCAGACTGTGCTTCCAGGCCAGACAGCAGGCTGTTGGTTTCCATGACGCCATCGTTGGTGCCAACCAATGTTTTGAGTTGGTCGTCGGAATGGTCAAGGCGAGTCTGAATGCCGTCAAGCCTTCCTTTAAGAGGACCAACCATCATCAGTTGCATTCCGAAGAAGACAACGGCCAGCGACATCAACATGGAGATCCACATGAAGTTGCGAAAGCTTTTGTTTTGGTTGTTGGAATTATTACGGCGTATTGTTGTTGTGCTCACTTGTGTTCCTCCAGTAGCGTGAATAAGTCGATTGGAACGGCTGCCCCGTCAAATCGTTTATTTGTTGTTGAGATCGAAAAAGTCTTCGTGCTCGCCCATGCTTGTGTAACTTACCTGAAAGTTATCGCCATTCAGGATGCTGCAGTTTTCGCCATCGGAACTGTTCCGGCAGTTATTGCTGCTAGAAAGTTCCGGGCTTCCCTACGAGCGGTTCCGCCGTCAATGGCGACAGCACGGTCGCTGCCGAACCATGCTTGGCAAAATTGTGTGAAGATTGGCAACTGAGCCTCAAGATCGCCGCCGGAAATGATTTGGAATGGCTCTCGTTACGGGCTGTCGCGCGTGAATTTTGCACAACTGTCGACGAATTCCGTCGTCAGGGAACTCACGTGTTTTCCGGATTGGCCAATTTTGAGCGATCGCCATCATTGGGCAATTGCCGGCCGTTTTACTAACATCCGCCGTCTGGCGGGTTTTGTCGTCGCAACGTGATTTTCGTTGTTGCCGACGCTACGCGGTCGGATTTTGAGTGTTTGATCGATTTTTCCACGGTAGGCGTGGTGAGAGCGAAACAATGGGCTTCATTTTTTGAGCTCAGGCCAGCCCTGGCTATTCGTGACGTCCCGGAAGCAGTGTCCCCAAGTACCATTAAGCCGCAGTGCCAGATCCATAAGCAGACCGTTTTCGGTGGGCAGCTTTTAACAGTATCGAGCAATAACGCAGGAACAGAAATAGAAAGCGGCGAATGGAAGCCATAGCGGCCCTGCTGGCACTGACTCTGATGGAGATCGTGCTGGGTATTGACAATATTATCTTCATCACAATTCTTACCGACCGCTTGCCGGAAGATGAGCAACCACTTGCGCGCCGACTTGGGTTGCTGCTGGCCATGGGAAGTCGGATCGCGCTGCTGTTTCTGATCAGCTATATCATTCAGCTGAAGGAGCCTTTGTTTTTGCTGACAAGTATAGGCTTTCCTGAGTCGTTGTTGACGAAAATGGCAGGCGAGAATTTTTTGACAGTGAACGGCGTTTCCGGGAGAGACCTGACATTACTATTGGGCGGTCTGTTTTTGATTCGTCACAGCGTGAAAGAAATTCACGAGCAATTCGACGGCCATGCTGATGATGCGACTCAGCATGCCACAGCGAAAACGTTTGCCTCTGTGTTAATCAACATCACAATTATGGACGTGGTGTTTTCTTTGGACTCCGTCATCACTGCTGTCGGTATGACGGAAGAACGCTGGATTATGGTTCTTGCCGTGGTGTTGTCGGTGGGCGTGATGATGATTTTTGCGGGACGCATCAGTCGATTTGTGAAGACGCATCCAACAATCAAGATGCTGGCACTTAGCTTTCTGATTTTAATTGGAGTCATGCTGGTGGCTGAATCTTCCGGCACGCACGTCAACAAAGGCTACATCTATTTTGCGATGGCGTTTTCTTTAATTGTGGAAGCTCTGAACATACGCGTCCGCACTTCGACGCCCAATCCAGCGTTAAGCACGGCGGGCTCAAGCGAGCCACCATCCGGTGCCAGACTGCATGAACCGGACGATGACGTATGACGGAAATGCCCACAATATCGGTCACGGAACTGGTGACCGCATTCAAGGAAGTCATTGAAAATACGCTGCCACCGGTTTGCGTGCAGGCGGAAGTTTCCAACTGCAAACGTTCGGCTGCCGGGCACTACTATCTGACGTTGAAAGACGAAACGTCAGAAATTGGTGCGGTGGTATGGAAAGGCACCGCGTCGCGGCTGAAGTTTCAGCTGAAGGACGGCCTGAAAGTGCTGGCAACAGGAGCACTGCAGGTTTACGTTGCTCGCGGCACGTGTCAGTTTGTGATAAACCATTTGCAGCCCGATGGCGTGGGTGAACTGGAACTTGCTTTCCGGCAACTGCGTCAGAAGCTTGAAGCGGAAGGTCTGTTCGACGCAGATCGTAAGCGACCGCTGCCACGGATTCCTCGACAGGTCGCGTTGATTACCAGTCCCACTTCAGCTGCTGTGAAAGACATGATTCAAGTGATGACCAGACGCTGGCCGTCAGTGAAAATTGTCATTTTGCCGGTTCCCGTTCAGGGCGAAGGTGCGGCAATTCGTATTGCCAAAGCGTTGCGTTTTGTGGGCAACATGCCAGGCGTGGATGTCGTGATTACCGGTCGTGGCGGTGGCAGCCTGGAAGACTTGTGGGCCTTCAACGAAGAAGTTGTTGCGCGAGCCATCGCGGATTGCCCGATTCCGGTGGTGAGTGCGGTGGGCCACGAAATCGACGTTTCGATTGCGGACCTTGTGGCGGATCGTCGAGCACTGACGCCCAGTGAAGCTGGTGAACTGGTTGTTCCGTCCGTTGACGAATTTCGTCAATATCTGCAAAACACGGCCGCCAGAATGCAGCGAGTTCTTCGAGACCGAGTTGATCGGCTGCGACTGCAGCTGCAAGCCATTGAATCACGGAATGTTCTGCGACGTCCGATGTCGTTGGTGGACGAACGTCGCCAGAAATGCGACGAACTTTCTGAACGAGCCGAACGGGCCATTCGTCTGAAGGTTGAACGTTTGGGGCAGAAGATTGCCACAATTGCTGGCACCCTGGATGCCTTGAGTCCCCTGAAAGTGTTGTCACGTGGTTATTCGTTGACCATGATGGACGATGCATCAGTGATCAGCGCCGTAGACCAGGTTTCGCCGGGCATCGAAATTCAAACGCAGATTGCAGATGGCACAATCTGGAGCACCGTCACTGACGTGCAGGTTGCTGTCGCCAATCAGCCATCTGTTTGAAAACCAGCTGCCATTTTTGTCGCCGTTTCGTATACTCATTGTGGAAGTTTCGCATGTCGCAGTCGCGACCGCGGAAGCTGTTTCGTATCAAGCCGATCAACGCAGTGTGACCTAAAAATGATCAGCCCCAAACTCTACAAGAGCAGCCGCACATACGACTTCTTTATGAAGTTTCTGGGCTACGAAAGCGGTATCGATCGTTTCTTGACCGGTCTGAAACTTGACTGTGCCGATGACTGCCGCATTCTGGACGTTGGTTGTGGAACAGGCTTGCTGGGACTTCATTTTCTGGAACGCTATTCGCAATCCAGCCTGCAGGCGACGGACCTGGAGCCGAACTTTCTGCAGGCAACTCTGGACAACGCGACTCGCCGGAAAATCGCTCATGATCGCATTTCGGTAGGTGTTTCCAATGTTTCCAGCCCCACGCAGGTTACATCATTGGATGGCACTTTGAAGACTCTTTCGGCGGACAGCTTTGACTTGATTTGTATGGGAGCCGTCGTCGGCTACGCTGACGATACGGAACACAGCGTTCGCGAACTGCTTCATTTGGTGGCTCCTGGAGGCTATCTGATCAACATTGAAATGAATGAAAGCCCCACCGGAAAATTCGTTTCTCACCGATACCACTATCGGAATATTCCTTTGCAGCGAATGCAGCAGGTTGTCATCGATACCGGATGCGAAGTGTCAGTCAGCAAGCTGAAACTTAGTCACCTGCCCGCAAAATTCACTCGAACCGCCATCATCGCTCGCAAACCTGCTTAAACGACGTGATGATCTGGTTCCAGAAATTCTGGGCCCGGATATTCTGTTTTTGTCGCGGGCTTTAGCGGCTGACGTACTGCGAAAGTCTGCAGTTGTGCGTGGACTTCTCAGCCAAAACAACAGGCTGTAACTGAGTCACAGATCACAGAATCCACCGCTTTCAGTTAACAAACAGGGGTGTCAGCCGTTAAGCTGGAGATCCAATGCTGTACAAATTTCTAATTGATAACAGGTTCATCACTATCATGAAACGTTTCTGGTTTTCCGCTTTGCTTTTAGTCATTTCATTTTTGCCGTTGACTGTGGCAGAGGCTGCAAGGCCAAACGCTGCAAAGCCAAACATCGTCGTCATTATGGCGGACGACCTGGGCTATGGAGACATTTCCTGCTACGGCGCCACTTCGCTGAAGACTCCAAATATTGATCAGCTTGCAGCAGAAGGAATTCAGTTTACCAGCGGATATTGTTCTGCTTCGACGTGTACTCCCACTAGATATTCATTGCTGACCGGAACCTACGCTTTCCGAGGCGAACGGACGGGGATTGCTCCACCAAATGCCCCAGCGATTATCCAGCCGGGAACGGCGACGATCGCTTCCATTCTGCAGCAGGGTGGCTATGCAACGGGAGTTGTTGGGAAATGGCATCTTGGATTGGGTGGCCCTGATGGCCCGGATTGGAATGGCGATCTGAAGCCGGGCCCGCTGGAGATCGGTTTTGATTCGTGCTTTTTGTTGCCAACCACAAACGATCGAGTTCCCCAGGTTTATGTTCAGAATCATCGAGTGTTAAATCTTGACCCAACTGATCCATTGTGGGTGGGAACAAAGAAGCCATCGCCTGATCATCCAACTGGTGAGACGCATCGTGACACATTGAAGATGGATTGGTCGCACGGACACAATTCCACAATCCATAACGGAATCAGCCGTATTGGATTCTATACGGGCGGACATGCGGCTCGATTCCGCGACGAAGACCTGGCAGACAAGTGGGTGGAAAAGTCGAACGAGTTCATTGAAGAGAATCAGGACAAGCCGTTCTTTCTGTTCTTTTCGTCACACGATTTACACGTGCCAAGGATTCCCCACGAACGTTTTCAGGGAGCCACTTCACTGGGTTTCCGCGGTGATGCCATTGTGGAACTGGATTGGTGCGTGGGCGAAATTATGAAAACTCTGGATCGCCTGAAGCTGGCGGAAAACACGTTGGTCGTTTTCTGTTCTGATAACGGCCCGGTTCTGGACGACGGCTACAAAGACGGAGCGATTGAAAAAATTGGCAACCATCGCGCTGCGGGACCCTATTCCGGCGGAAAGTACAGCGTCTACGAAGGCGGCACGCGGACTCCGTTTATTACTCGCTGGAAAGGCCGCATTAAGCCAGCTGTCAGCGAAGAAATCGTGTGTACCATTGACCTTGCTGCCAGTTGTGCTGCGTTGACAGGCCAGTCACTTGCTGCCGATGCGTGTCTTGACAGCCTGGACGTGAAAGCCGCCCTGTTGGGGGAAGACGGTGCCAAAGGTCGCGATCACATCGTGCAACAGGATAACGGCAGCAGCGGAACTTATGGTTTGCGAGTCGGCAATTGGAAGCTGCAACGTTACGACCGCAAGTCTGCCAGAAATGTTGTGGTTGAAAAAGAGCTGACAAACAACAAGGTGCCAACCTATCAACTGTTCGATCTGTCAACGGATGCTGGTGAAAAGAAGAACGTCATCAACGGTCATCCTGAGGTTGCAAAACAGCTTCAGGATCAACTGGCAAAGATTATCAGCGAAGGCCGAACTCGCCCATAGGCTTCAAATGCTGGAACGGCGGAATAGCCGCCGCGAAATCGCGATGGTTGCTGCTGGATGGCACTGTAGGTGGAGTGGTTGTTTGACCCGACTCGCAGAGGAGGAAGCCGCCACTCAATCCATGCCCTCCTCCTCTACGAGTCGGGGCAAACGATTTCTTTTGGAATCAGGTCTACTTCTGCGTCACCGCTAAGATTCACTACCCTAATAAGGGCTTTGCCCTTGACGCCAGTGGCGTGGTTGGCTGGAAGACGTGGAACGCTGGAACCTCCGAGACGTTCCGTTGGCGCTACGAGCAACATGTGCGCACCGTGCGCACATGTTTTTAAGTAAGACGCTAAGATTCAGCAGTGAAGCAGCGTTAATGCCTGTCAGCCGGGAATTCCACGTAGCCGGAGTCGCCAGATTTCGGGATTCCATGCATTACTAAACAACCGCGTCTTCGTGTTCTGCTGGTTGTTGATTTCTTCTTGCTTCGCCAAGTTCGCCCAGTTGGCGGGCTCTTGCAAGGCTGGTGTCCAGTACCAGTCGCAGGTCGACTGACCATGAGCCGTTTTCCGGGACTACAAATTCCCAGTGCGGAACAACGGCCACGCTTTGGTGAACCAGTTCGAAGCCCGATTCAGACTGGCTGATGGTTTCGATCGGAAACGCCCACAACGTGGCGTTTTGTGAAATCTCCAGGCTCACATCCAGCCCCTGCCATTCATCGACCAGGCCGATTCGTTCTACATCATCCAGCTGTTGCAGGGAATCCAGAGTTCCCAGCTGAACACCTGTGGAGTCGTAGTAGTAACGGTCCGACGCTCCGCCCGGCATAGTGGCGAAGTTAAATTCCATGCCGAAGTGAATTGTGTCGCCAGCGGGTAAATCAAACAGTTGATACTGAATGACCAATTCGTTGGGACGAGCCTTTGAGATTGTGACCGACTTGCGAATTTCGACGTTTTGCTGACCAACGTCTCCGCGCCCTCGCATTTCGAGGGCGATTTCCGAATCACCTCGACGAATCGACGCTTCGTAGGTGGAACGGGCAAAATTTCCAACGATGCCGTTGCCTTTATGGAAGTCTTCAAAACTGAGGCCCGGTTGCATGAAGTGATCGACCAGGCTTTTACGTTCCCACTTGTCGTAGGCGATTTTTTTGTCCAGATCCGGCTGTTTGAATCGAACCAGATCGTGAATGCTGGATACGTTGTCGTGCAGTTGTTCGCCACGTGCGGCGGCATCACGCATGTTTTGGGCGTGAGCGAAAATCTTTTCGTGATAGGCTTCGTGTCGGCGATTCAGTGTTGCCAGCAGATTTGATTTGCAGGTACGGAGATCCAGTTCGTACATGTGGCCGCCAACGGCTGGCGAAAACATGGCCACCATACGATGGTTGCTAAGGCGTACTTCCTGACGGGCGTCCAGATTCAAGTCGCCAACAAGAACGTCAACCCACTGGTCTTCTGTTCGAGTAATCTGTTCCAGTATGCCGTCGGCTTCAATCAGGTTGGAATAGACCGCATTTCGCAGGTGTGGCAGATACAAACCACCGAACGCTCCGTGCCAGAAACTGCAGTTGCACTGACTGCGATACAGGCAGCGTCTGGCATCTTCCAGCAGTTCGGTTTGATCGGAATTCAGGTCATTGCGAACTTCCAATTGAGCGATGCGCGCACTGACTTCCATGGCTCGCGCGTACATTTCGTTGCTTTCCGAATACTTGACTCGGAAGTTTCTCCAGAACCCGCCGCTGGAATACTGCTTCAGCTTTTCCCAGTCCGGATCATCGTGGCGTTCCTGGTGAGTCAGGCGATGCAGTTCGGCCTGCGATTCTGACGGCAACGCCCATTCTGTCATTTCGCGATAGCTGGCGTTGGGCAGATAGAAGGATCCCTGCGGAGCAACGTGATCGAGCGTTTCAGATGGAGTCGTGACCTTGATCCACGAATCGTTTTCTCGCAACGCCGTCAGAAAGCGTTCCAGCCAGCGATCTTCGTAAACATGTTTATAAGTTTCCGGCCAGGTGCCAAATTTTTCTCCGTCGTCTCCAAACACCACAACAGCGTCTTCGTAGGTGTTGGCGATTTCCCGAAGGTACTCAACCGTTTGGTACGGATCCTGAAACGGAATCAGATATCGCAGGCGTTCGCTGCCAGGGAAGACGGACAGCAATCGTCCTTCATCTTCTGTGACGTAATAGCCGAAAAGTTCTTCCTGCTTTTTTCCACCGGCGCGGAAGTGGTGGTCGTCCAGAATTGTGTAACGAATTCCGGCCGCCGTAATATCGCCAGCGAACGAAGGTTCCCAAACTCGTTCAGGCACCCACATGCCGCGAACAGTAGTCTTAAACAGAGACTCCAGATGTTCCGTGTACATCCGGATTTGGCCAATTCTGTCGCGGCGAGGAATGTTGGCGAGAATCGGTTCATAGAACGCGCCCCCCATAATTTCGATCTGGTTCTGTGCCACCAGGCTGCGCACGCGATCAATGTATTCCGGGTGAGCCGTCTGTAACCATTCCAGCAAACTGCCGGAGGTGTGCAGAGAGAACGGCACATCGGGGTATTCCTGCAGTACGTTCAGAAACGGCAGATAGCTTTCCTGGTACGACTGCTCAAACACACCGTCAAAGTTGCCAACTGGCTGATGGTTGTGAAAAGCCAGAATTAGGCGGACATTCCCTGCCATGTAACCAAACTCCCAGTGTTACCGAATGGTGCGGAACACAACTCATAAATACGGCTAAATCGCCCAGATCGCCTGTCTTCAAGCTTTTTGCTGCAAGCATGATCTCTGCGATGCACAATAGCAGAATATGCAGAAAACTCGATGCGCATCCCGGGCGCTGTATGCTTATCGTTTTGGTGACCATGGAAGATCCAGCACGAGCGGTGCGACCGGGAGACTTTTTGCAGATTGCCCAGTGGCTCAAAGTAATGTTTTCCACGCAGTCACCCCAGTTTGCCTTTGGGTGAAGGCGCAACAGAAGCGGCCATCACGGATAAGGTGATGGCCGCCCGGAAGAACTTAGACTTCTTAAAGCCGCGAACTTGTTCACGTTGAGTCAAGTTGTTTGAGCGACAACGGAGCGTTTCTGAGCGTCAGCTCAAATGGTTTGCGGCACGGCCTCGTTAAAGTCTTACTCAAAATGATGCGCGCTCGGTGCGCGGATGTTGGTCGTAGCGACAACGGAGCGGCTCGGCGATTCCAACGTCCCATGTCTTGCAGCCAACCACGCCAGTGGGTCAAGGGCGAAGCCCTTGTTAGAATTTGTTGCAGTGAACTCGTACTCAAAAATGATGCACGCACGGTACGCGCATCATTCTCGTAGCGACAACGGAGCGGCTGGGCGATTCGAGCGTTCCATGTCTTCCCGCCAACCATGCCACCGGGTCAAGGGCGTAGCCCTTGCTAATTTTTAAACATGCCGTTGTTCCGGTCGCCTCGGCTTAACAGGTAAGCCATCAGGTCCAGAACCTCTTCCTTGTTTAGCGTGTTCAGTAAGCCGGCTGGCATCATGGAAACTTTCGATTCAACCATTTCTTCGATTTTTCGACGGTTAACATTGGTCAGGTTTCCAGGTTTCATCATGTCCGTTTGAACTCGAAAATCGTCGCCCGCCAGGTTGATAATTCGACCATTAATGACTTTGCCATCGGTGGTCACGATTTGCACGCTGCCGTATTGGTCGCTGATCTGTTTGCTCGGTTCCATCACGGATTCCAGAATGTCTCGCGGGCTGAAGCGACCGGATAGAATTGTCAGGTCTGGCCCAACAGATCCGCCCTGATTGTCAAAGCGGTGACACGCGAAGCAGGAAGCCGCACCGAACATCTGCCGTCCGTGTTCGAAGTTGCGTTCCTTCAGGCCGGTTTCCAGCATGGGAACCAGTTCAGCCATCGTCCATTCTTTAACAAATTTTCGCGGAGCGGACGTGAACAGTGGAGCTCCACCTTCTGGCTTGGCGTCGATGATTGGCTGCAGGCGAGACTTGTCTTCGGCAGACAGCTGAGCCACGGCATCAGCTTTGATGTTGCTGACAAACAATTGGAAGCTGGAACCACCCTGATAAGCAGCTGAACGAGTGAACCACTTGAAGTAAGTTTCCTGCAGTTCAGGCGTCCAGCCGGTTGTGGCGTATCGCAGGGTGCGAGCGTAATCAATCTGCTCTTCCTGACTTGGTGAACCTTCCAGCAACGCCACAATCTTTTCAGCGGCGTATGGGGCCTGAAGGTAAACCAGCAGCTGTGCGATTTCTGAATTCAGTGATTGAGTTTCTGCCGGAAGAGCATCTTCCAGGTGTCCAATCATGGCCGCTCGCTCTTCAGCGTTAGGCGGGCTGACTCGCACAAAGGTCAGAGTCAGCAGGCGAAGCAAATCCAGCTTTTGGTTATTCGAAAGGTCTGCACCAACGACAGGTCGTAGCGAAGCCAGAATGCTGCTGGTGATTGCTGCACGCTCAGCGTCCGGGGTGAAACTGTTCCAGTCAGGCGCTGGCGTGTCAATGTTTTCGCCTTCGCCCTTGTTCTGGCGTTCGAAGGTTCGAGCATACGCCAACAGAGCTGTCAGCTTTGTTTGAGGATTCGATTCCGCCAGTGCTTTGTCGCGCCAGACTTCCGTGGGGATGCGTTCCAGAGCAACTCGAGCCGCATAGCGTACGGCGCGTGATGACGATGACAGTGACGGCCAGATTGGGCCAACATTGGTGTTGTCCACGGGCAGATTTTCCAGAGCCATCCGTTTGGCGGCATCTGTGTCCACAGTGGTGACGTTTGTGTCTGCGGTGTCGCTGGAATTTCCTGTGTAGGTAACTTTGTAAAGTCCCGATTGCACTTTGCGTCCACCGATGGCGAAATACATCGCTCCATCAACCGGATTCACAATGACGTCCGTCAATGGCAATGGTGTTCCCGTGATAAAGTCTTCCAGTTGACCAGTAAAGGTGCCACCCGCAGGTGTCAGGTGCACGGCGTACATTTTGCCGTAGCTCCAGTCGCAGGCAAACAAGGCCTGTTGATACTTCGCTGGAAATTTTGCTCCCTTGCCAAAGCAGACTCCGGTGGGCGAACCAGGGCCGACGTTTACAACGGGAGGTACGCTGTCCGGGTAATAAACGGGCCATTTGCCACCGCCGCTGCGCCAGCCGAATTCACCACCATCCACAACATGGCAAATTCGCGTTGGGCGATACCATGGCAGGTTGATGTCCCATTCCATGTCTGCGTCGTAGGTGAACAGTTGGCCGTTGTCGTCGAAGGCGGCGTCGTATTGATTGCGAAATCCGCTGGCCAGTACTTCCCACGATTTGCCATCCGGATCGATCTTGTACATGCATCCGCCGGGAGCTCGCGTTCCCTTCATGAATTTTCCGGTCACGCGAGGCAGCAGCAGGTCTTCGTCCCATGATGGAACGCGTGAGCTGACAATTTCTGTCAGGTCTGTGCGGTTGCCGCACACAACGACAAGGTTTTTGCCGTCCGGGTGAGGCAATACGGCATGCGGGCCATGTTCGCCGCTGCCGTTGAGTGCTCGCAACGTTTCCAGGCTGTCTAATTGATCGTCGCCGTTTGTGTCACGAACTCGGTAAAGTCCGCCAGGGTATTTCTGGCCTTTGTTGACGCTGACATACAGGCTGTCGAACGCCCACAGCAGTCCTTGAGCTTCACCGATATCAACGTTGATCTTTTCGACGTTCAGTTCAGCGGCGCCCAGAATTCCGGAAGGTGTGACTCGATACAAAGAACCGTATTGATCGGAAACAATCAACCGGCCCTTGGGGTCGGTGCACATGTTAACCCATGATCCCTGAGTGTCTTTAGGGACAGAATACAGCAATTCTACGTTGAAGCCCTTGGCAACTTTCAGGTCTTTTACGGCTGTGGCTGTGGGAATTTTCAGGCCCGCTTCTTCTTTGGGGGCAGCAGGTTTTTCTTTGGTTTTAGGTTTCTGCATTTTGGCTGCGGTTGCCGTGTTCGCGAGCTTCTTTAGTCGCAGGTTGCGGAATTGAGCCTTCATCGCTTTGCCTCGGTGAACCTGTAGCGCGATGACGCCGTCTGTTTCTGCTTCCGCTTTTTGATTGTCAGTAATGTCAACGGTCACAACGCCGTCGATTTTGTGCACAAGATGATTACCGTTGGCGATAATTGTCAGTTCGTGCCATTGGGTGACGTCGATCGGAGTGATCTCTTCTTTTGTCAGTTTGGTGACGGTCTTCTTGCCGTCGTTGGCGATGACCACTTTTTCGCCGCGTTTCGCAATGATGCCTCGACCTTTTTCGTCGTACAGCATTCCGGTGTAAGGTGCGTTGGCGTGAATGTCAGCCTGATAGCCGACGCATACAAATTCGCCCTTTTCCTTGTCGTGAACGCTTCGGTATTGGACACCGGAATTATTGTCGCCTTCAAGTTTGAACTCGCAGCGAAATTCGAAGTTGGCGGCAGTGCCGTCCCAAATCAGAAACTTGTTGTATGCCAGATGGTCCGGCCCGTTGGTCTTGCCGGTGATGCAGCCGTCTTCAACCGACCACAGCGACATGTCGCCTTTCCAGCCGGTCAGATCTTTGCCGTTAAACAGTTGCTGTTCGCCGTTTTGAGCCGAAGCGGCAGGGGAAAGCAGCGGCAAGACAAGTAAGGACAACAATAATAAAGAATAGCGAATCACAAAGTCGTCTTTCAAAATTCGGGCAGATAAAGGTAGGTTGCAGGAAACACTCGGGCCAAAGATTGTCACCAGCTGGCTTGCAGATAGCAAGGCACGCGAGAACGTTCTAAATAGAAACCGTTCGTTGCAGCAGCAGCGCGAAAAATGCCTGTTGGAATCGGCGATTCCGGGGGGACAAAGCCAATATCACACGCCGGTTTGACTTCCTGAAGGTTCGGAAGACAATCCCTTGCCCGGCAATTCACTTACAGTGAACGCGGCTTCGAACGGATTCAGCAAAAACGATCACCTATGCCTATCCAACGTCAATTTATCGACTGGAATCAACCCGTACTTCCGGCAACGGCTGACTACACTATCAATCGCTATGCATCGGGACGCGAACTGGATCTGCGAAGCGTGGTGTTGGTATTTACCGGACGCCGTGCTTCCAGGCGAATGCTGGAACTGCTGTTGGAAAAAGCGGCGAAGAAATGGCCCGCATTTATTCCGCCGATCATGACCACGTTTCAGCAGTTTCCTGAAATGCTGTACCGACAGCGAAACCAGCTGGCTGACGACCTGACTCAGTTACTGGTCTGGAAGAAAGCATTGAGTTCAATTTCCGCCAGAGAATTGAAAGCGGCTTTGCCAAACATTCCGAAAGATGATGCTGTTCCTTCGTGGTTGTCGTTGTGTGAATCTTTGCGAACTCAGCACAACGAACTTGCTGAAGACGGCATGGAGTTTGACGAAGTCTTCACCGCATTGTTGAAGGCGGGCAATCGAGAAGAAGGTGAACGCTGGAAGGCGTTGCGGCGAATTCAATCAGAGTACCTTGTTCAGATGGATAACCTGGAACTCTGGGATCGCCAGGCGTCTCGACTAATCGCCGTGCAGAACAAAGAATGCGTCGCCGACTTCGACATTCTGCTGATCGGAACAGTTGATATCAGCAAAGTGGTTCGTCAAATGCTGGATCAGGTGGCAGACAAAGTGACCGCGATTGTACACGCGCCGGAATCGGAAGCCGATTCTTTTGATGAGCATGGATGTCTGATTCCTGATGCGTGGACCGAACGACGGCTGGATATTTCCGTTGAGAATTCTCGCATTGCCAACAATCCGGACGAACAGGCAGAACTGGTTGTTCATGAAATTGCCAGCCATGACGGGGCCATCCGCCCGGATGATGTGACGATCGGAATTGCTGACGACACTTTGGTGCCGACGGTGCTGCAGAAGCTGGCAGACGCGGGAGTTTCTGGCCGATGGCCCGTCGACATGCAGCTTAAGAACACTCGTCCGTGGCGTTTGCTGAATGCGGTTGTGGAACATTTAGGTTCCGCTCGTGATGGAGAACCGCCGGACTTTCGAACCTTCTGTGCGTTAGTGCGGCACCCGGACGTAAGCTTGTGGGTGGACAATTCTGTAGCGGCCGCTTTGAAGTCAAAACGCATTGGGGAAATCGACTGGCTGACGGAGCTTGATAATTATACGGCTCGCCATCTGCAAACGAGTCCGGGCGTGTTGCTGGGATCGAGCAGCAGTCGCGAAGCCGTGGGAGCCGTCATTTCCGCCGTTGAACAAATGCTGGCTCATATCTGCACCGAAAAAGTGGCCCCGGAAACCTCAGCGTCTTCGGCTCGAAAAGCGAGTAAGTCGCGGCAGTTGACGTTCGACGATCAGGCGGCGCTCACTTCTCAAACTGTGCGTAGTCAGCTGGAATCTCAGATGCCGCTGGGCCTATGGCTGAACGGAGCGTTAAAGATGCTGGCCGCCGTTTATCGTGATCACGAATTGCACGTGACAGAATCACGTGATCGAGGCATTACGGCCTGCTTCAAAGAATTGGCGTCCGCCGCAGATCAGCTATCAAAGGTTCCTGACACCGTTATGCCGCGATGTTCAGCGTCTCAGGCAATTCAACTGATGCTGCGGCAAATCGGCGATGAACCGGTGCCTCCCGAAACCGGCGACGATGCGGTGGATCTGCTGGGCTGGCTGGAACTGCCGATGGACGACGCTCCACAATTGATTCTGACAGGATTCAACGAAGGCTACGTTCCCGAATCAATTACGTCCGACGTTTTCCTGCCGAACAGTTTCCGCAGCCAGTTGGGTTTGCGAGATAATAAGCGTCGGTATGCCAGAGACGCGTATGCTGTGACGGCGTTGATGCACAGCCGCGAAAAGGTCGTGTTTCTGTCGACTCGCCGCGATTCCAAAGGCAACCCCATGATGCCAAGTCGGCTGTGGTTTGCCGCTGACGTGGAATCTCTGCCTGATAGAGTAAAACGTTTTTACGACGAAGAACACCAGCCTGCATCACTGATCGCCGTTGATGCGGCAGAAATTGAACCTGAAGTAAATGATGGTGGTCTGAAAATCAGTGGTTTCCGGATTCCTGAACCAACGTTAGTGCCACCCGCTCCAGATGAAATTTCTGTGACTTCGTTCAAGGAATATCTGCACTGTCCGTATCGCTACTTTTTGAAGCGAGAACTACGGCTGAAATCTGTCGCGGATGAAACGCTGGAACTGGATGCGGCGGCGTTCGGAAGTCTGATGCACGATGTGCTGAAGGCCTTTGGCACGTCAGATTTTGTTCACGCTTCTCACCCGGAGCCCATTGAAACGTTTCTGCTGTCCAGTCTGGCATCCATCGCCAACAAACGGTTTGGTCGTAAACGCAGCGCGACCGTTGCCGTTCAGCTGCAGATGTTGCAAAATCGGTTGTCCGCTTTTGCGCTATGGCAGGCTCAAACAGCAGCCGAAGGCTGGCGAGTTGCTTACACAGAGGAAGACCTGAAGTACCCCGAGTTTAAGGATGCAAAGGGGCGTTCCGTGATTCTGGCGGGGCGAGTTGACCGGATTGATCAGCACAACAAAACCAAACGTTGGCGAGTATTGGATTACAAGACCAGCGAAACTGCTGAAAAGCCGGATTCAACTCATCGGAAAAAGAATGAGTGGGTGGACCTGCAGTTGCCACTGTATCGGCTGTTGGTGCGGTCGTTGGGAATCGATGACGACGTGGAGCTTGGCTATGTGCATCTGCCGGGAGACCTTTCCAGCATTGGAGCCAGTATTGCGAAATGGGATCGAGCGGACTTCGAATCTGCCGAAGAGACGGCTCGATCAGTTGCGGCAAATATTGTCGACTTGAAGATAGATCGTATTGCCCCCGGGCAGGAACACCGGTTTACGGAATTCGCCAGAGTCTGTCAGGATACAGTCATCGATCGCAGCATTCCGTGGCTGGACGGCTGGCCAGGGCGATAGATGACCGGGCGATAGAGGGCCGTGTCTAAAGGTAAATGTTTGCTAACGTTTGGAATCCCGGCGTTAGTTGTCGGCAGGCGACGCGAGACGATTTATCACGTTTTTCAGTTGGTGAAACGTGTATGGTTTCGCGATGGCATTTTTGAAGCCGAACTTGGCGAAATCAGACATGACGGGATCGTCGGCATACCCGCTTGTGCACAAGACGCGGGCATTCGGGTCAAGTTCCAGAATCTGCTGGACGGCAAATTTTCCGCCCGGGTCTCCAGGAACAGTCAAATCCAGAATCACAAAGTCAAAGGGACACTGGCGACTTAATGCGTCGGCAAACGCTTCGACTGCTTCAGACGAATCAATGCTTGTTGTCACACGCATACCCATTTGGCAAAGCATGTTTTCAGTGACCTGCAGAATATCAGGCTGATCGTCCATCAAAAGGATGCGCTTGCCCATGACATTGGGGGCATTGGCATGGGGCTCAGGCAACTCACCGGTGCAGGTTTGCGTTTTCTGTGTTGCGGGCAGCAGGATTGTGAACGTGGTTCCTTTTCCCGGTTTAGACGCAACTTCGACATGACCGTTGTGGCGTTGAATAATGGAGTATGAAGTGGCAAGCCCCAATCCATGTC
The DNA here is from genome assembly GCA_937916515.1 of uncultured Planctomycetaceae bacterium. Taxonomy (GTDB): domain Bacteria; phylum Planctomycetota; class Planctomycetia; order Planctomycetales; family Planctomycetaceae; genus Fuerstiella. The sequence goes on from CALFSX010000321.1 coordinate 58,407, forward strand.
CGGTAGGTTTTCTGCTGAAGTACGGTTCAAAAATGCGGCCCAGGTCACCCGGTTCGATGCCGACACCAGTGTCTCGCACTGTAACAGCAACGTGTTCGCCAACCTTCAGGTTTCGGAAATCCGTTCGTGAAATGGTCGTATTACGTGCTGCAATTTTTAGTGTGCCTCCATCGGGCATTGCCTGCGCGGCGTTAAGAATCAGGTTTGAGAACACCTGTTGAAGTTGGCCGAAATCTCCAAACACGCAATGCAGCGGATCCTGGAACGAGAATGCGGCCTTGACGTTACTTCCAGCCAGATCAAACGTGGCGATACCGACCAGCAGGTCTTTAATGTCGATCAACTTGATGATCGGCGCTCCGCCTTTTGCAAATGTTAATAGCTGGCCTGTTAAGCGGGTGGCACGATGAATGGACCTTTCAGCTTCATCCAGAAATTTGGTGACCTGCTGAGCATTCTGGCTGTCATCCTGGTCTATGGCCAGACGCGCCAGAGACACGTTGCCGAAAATTCCGGTCAGCACGTTGTTGAAGTCGTGAGCAATGCCACCTGCCAGGGTGCCCAGGCTTTCAAGTCGCTGCATTTGCTCAATCGTAGCTGCCGCTCGTTTCTTTTCTGTGATGTCGATGACGATGGAGTGCAGCAATTGGTGGCCATTTACCGACACTGGCCCAGTGTGCACATGAACATCACGAACCTCTCCGTTCGCCAGGCGGTGTTGACCTTCAAACTGTCGAACTTCACACGCTGCTGCCAGGCCAAGTTTTTCCTGAACCTGCTGTTGGTTGCTGATATTGATTTCAAAAATCGTCAGCAGGGCGAGTTCTTGCGGACTGTATCCATAGAATTGGCAGGCTGCGGAATTCGCGTGTACGATTCGTCCGTTTTCCGGAGCGATCAGAAGCTTTACGGCTGTGCTGTTGTCAAACAGGTCTCGATACCGGCTTTCGCTTTCCAGCAAAGCAGCTTCGGTGTTCTTACGCTCCGTGATGTCTACGCAGGCTCCAGACGCTACTTCGGCCTGGCCATTGTCGGACCATTGAGATACGGTGCCGCGATTGTGAATCCAGATCCAGTGACCGTCTTTGTGACGCATTCTGGTTTCCAGCTTGTAGTACCTGGATTTTCCACGAAGGCAGTCTTCTGCGTTTTTGATGGTCGCAATTCTGTCATCCGGGTGGCACAGCGAAATCCACAGATCGATACTGCCGCTGCCGAGTTCGTCCAGTTGGTAGCCCAGAATTTCTGCCCAGCGCGTGTCCCAGGTGATTTTTGCACGTCGGACGTCCAATTCCCAGGTTCCAGCACCGGTTCCCAGCAGCACGTGGTCCAGACGAAGGCGTTCTTTGGCCAGTGAATTCCTGGCCAGTACGTTATCCGTGATGTCCTGAAAACTGCCCTGCAGCTTAGTTACTTTTTCGCCAGCTGTTTGCGGACGGCAAATGGTTCGTACGTGACGCAAGTTCCCTTTAGCTGTAATAATTCGCAACTGCAGGTCGTACGGCACCGCCAGTGTGGTTGCCTTGTGAATTGCCAAACTAAGTTTCGACCGATCATCGGGATGGTAGTATCCGATTGCCTCGGCTAACGTCGGTGGAGTCCCCTGAGGCAGTTCGTGAATGCGAAACGTTTCTGATGTCCATTTGACGGTTTCGGAATCACAACAAAGCTCCCAGCCGCCAATACCCGCCATGATGGCGGTGGCGCGAATCAAATCGTCATTGTCGTCGACGATGACGCGAGTTTCCGGTGCAACACGAAAACTGACGAGCATATAATCATTCTGGACCGACTGTTTGTGATGTTGGGCCTGACCAGGTCGCTCGGTGTCATCGGTGGTTACGAGGTCGGGTAGTTTAGCTGCGTGTTGACGAACGCAATCTGAAATAAGAAACGGACCTTCGTCTCCCACGTACATTCTCACATCGGAATTCGGTTGGAATGGTGCTCCGGCAACGAATCTGAAAAGCGGATTTTCAATTGAACACGCTCGGGATGCGGATTCAAACCTGGCGACGTCGAAGAAGGATTGGGCGTAGAGATCTTCCTGACTGTGCAGCAGCAGTTGTTCTGCGGAGGATGTCATGGCTGCAACATCGCCACAGAAGGTAAGCAGGATTGCTGGCTTTGTCATGCGAGCCAGCGTGGGCCATTCTGCAGCCATAATGGCGGTGTCATTGAGGTTTCTGTTCAATGTCCGGTCATCCTTGCCTTTTTACCCCAGCATTCAAACCCGCGTTCGCAGGCAATTTTCAGGAGATTAGCAAGTCAGGTTTCGAAGGGCACTCAGTCGTGTAGTTTAGTATCGCGGTGGTAGGGTTTCCGATACTTTCATGTGGACGTTTTTTGCGGGGGGAGGGACGCCAGCCTGGCCTGCGCAGGTCTTAAGTTAACAAAGGGAAGTGATCGCCTCCACGGCTCGCGTATGTTGGAACCCCGGTTTAGGGCACAGGTGCTGACGGGGTGGGGCTTGGGGAAGTTGTTCTAGCAGCGTGTCCGGGAAGCCATTCTTTGTTGTTGCCAATGG
>CALFSX010000322.1 GCA_937916515.1 uncultured Planctomycetaceae bacterium
CTTGCGTGCAGCATAACACGCTTAAATGAGCGCCCACTATTCACCGGGAAGTCCAGTTGTAAGCATTGAGTACTTCGTGCATCGAATGTCCCTCTCGATTCGTAATTGACAGATCAACGAACCTGCCTGAAACGCAAACCATCTTCCATGCCTATGCCTAAATGTTTTGGCGGGATGACGAGGCATCGAATGTCTGGAAAAAGGGGCCCGTTGGATTTTGGACGCTAACCCCCTTCTTAACTGGCGCCAAGACCATATTGATTTTTGTCGGGCAAACGCTTGTCATCGTTGACCAGGAGTTCACAGTCAAACTTGAATTGCAGGAGAGTTCCGTCGAAGTAGGCCAAATACGGCATGCAGGCAAGTCGAGCATTTGGCGTTGGCTTCACCGCCGCAAAATTTGCAGCAACCCCACGAAAGAAACAGACCGGACACTTGGCTGAGGTTGTGTCAGTCGTCAGCTAAGAGAGCCAGCGATCCGGAAAAAATCCAAAAACTGCTTTAATCAGAATGTAAACCAAATTCAAGCCGACGCTGAGTCCGAAAGCCTTGTTGTAATTGAATGTCGGGTGGTGATGGCTCATGTTCGCTTTCAACGCACCAACTTCAATGAATGTCCGCCAGGGGGTGCTTTGATGTCGTGGTTGACTCGGAGGTGACTGACTGCCGACCTGATTTTTGCAGTGCGTCTTCCACTTCCAGTATATGCATGGTCGTCTTGATGACGGAATCCGGATTCAGCGAAATGCTGTCGATGCCCTCCTTCACCAGAAACTCCGCGAATTCCGGATAGTCGCTGGGAGCCTGACCGCAGATCCCAATCTTTGTGTCTGTTGCCTTGGCCACTTTCACCACCCATTTGATCATTCGCGTGACTGCGTCCTCGCGTTCATCGAAAATGTGGGACACAATTTCCGAATCACGATCGACTCCAAGTGTCAGTTGCGTGAGATCGTTTGAACCGATGGAGAATCCGTCAAAGATTTCGGCAAATTGGTCAGCACACATGACGTTGCTGGGAACTTCACACATCACGTAGACTTCGAGATCATTTTCGCCGCGACGCAACCCGTGCTGGTCCATTTCTTTGAGAACTCGGCGGCCTTCTTCGGGAGTGCGGCAGAAAGGAATCATCACCTTCAGATTCGTCAGACCCATTTCGTCTCGCACTCGACTGATAGCGTGGCATTCCAGAGCAAAGCAGTCAGCGTAGCGTTCGTCATAGTATCGCGATGCGCCGCGGAAGCCGATCATCGGATTCTCTTCATGCGGTTCATATTCCGCACCACCAAGCAGGTTCGCATATTCGTTCGTCTTGAAATCGCTGCACCGCAGGATGACGGGCTTTGGATAAAAGGCCGCAGCAATCATGGCGATTCCATGCGCGAGCCGCTCAACGAAGAAGTCTGTCTTAGTGTGATAGGACGCAGTCAGCTGGTCCATCTTTCGCTGCTCTTCCGGATCACGCGGCTTGTCGTATTCGATGAGCGCCTTCGGGTGAATTCCAATCGAATTTGTGACGATGAATTCTTCGCGAGCCAGGCCAACGCCATCGTTGGGAAGTTGAGAGAGCCGAAAAGCCTCATCCGGGTTGGCGACATTCATCATGATCTGAGTTTGGGGTCGCCTCAAGTCTGTTATGTCAACCGAATCGTGATCGTATTCCAGGAGCCCTTCGTAGACGTTTCCAGATTCGCCCTCTGCGCACGAGACAGTCACGGTCTGGCCGTCCGTTAGCACTTCGGTCGCGTTCAATGCGCCGACGACAGCCGGCAGACCGAGCTCCCGGCTGACGATGGCTGCATGGCATGTTCGACCACCGCGGTTCGTCACGATCGCGGAGGCCTTTTTCATGGTTGGTTCCCAGTCGGGGTCCGTCTTGTCAGAGACAAGTACATCGCCTTCCTGGAACGCCGCCAGATCTTCTACTCCACGGACGATTCGAACGACACCGCGCCCAATTCGTTCACCGACCGCTCGCCCGGCAACAAGTCTGCGCCCCTTCTCTTTCAGTCGGAATGTTTCCAACACGGAGAAGTTGCGAGTCGCCTGGACGGTTTCCGGGCGGGCCTGAACGATAAACAATTCGCCCGTCCGGCCATCTTTTGCCCATTCTATGTCCATTGGTGTTTGCCGATCGTGACGCTGAGAATAATGGTCTTCGATCACGCAAGCCCACCGTGCCAGTGTCAGGATGTCGTCATCCAACAGGGCGAAACGGCTTCGATCTTCTTCGCTGACCTGGACATTGCGAGTCATTCGGCCGCCTCCGTCGTCATAGATCATTTTGATCTCTTTGCTACCCATACGCTTTCGCAGTATGGGCCGGTAGCCCGCCTTGAGCGTTGGCTTAAATACATAGTATTCATCGGGATTGACGGCTCCCTGAACCACGTTTTCTCCGAGTCCATATGCAGCTGAGATCAACACGGCGTTTTCGAATCCTGTTTCTGTGTCGATGGAAAACATAACGCCCGAGGTGCCGAGGTCAGACCGCACCATCATCTGAACGCCGATCGACAGAGCAACGTCCAGGTGACCGAAGCCATGATCTTCACGGTACGAGATCGCTCGATCGGTGAACAATGACGCGAAGCAGCGTTTGCAGGTTTCGAGCAGCGCCCGCTCCCCTTCGACATTAAGGTATGTTTCCTGTTGGCCGGCAAAACTAGCGTCGGGAAGGTCTTCGGCAGTGGCGCTGCTACGAACGGCGACGTCGAGGGACTGCTGATCGTTTCCGCACAGTGTGCGATAGGCTGCGGTGATCTGATCTGAGATTCCTGCCGGTAGAGAAGCGTCCAGGATTGCGGCACGAATCTGTTTGCCTCGCTGCTGAAGATCACCGATGTCGCTCTTGTCGAGCCCCAGCAGAAGTGTACGAACGCGTTTGTCGAGCCCCGCGGCGTGCATGAATTCTCGATAGGCTTCGACCGTCACCGCGAATCCGTTTGGGACCAGAATACCGTGACTTCCAAGCTCTTGAACCATCTCTCCCAGTGAGGCATTCTTCCCACCGACGAGTGGAATGTCATCGATAGATAGATCAGCAAACCAGCGAATGAAATCGGACATTGTCCAGGGCCTGTTAAGAAGTTTGAGTTGTTACCGTTTGTTCCTGAGAGCCAACAGTGAAGAACAAACACAAGTGAAGTCCTGATACGGGCTTTAACGGTTCATTCCCTTCGATGCGTTCTGTCCAGTCGTGAACACTCGTTGCAATCTCTGTTCCGAAGCGTCGACAAAGCAGCGGTGACTCTGGCATGCCACATGCATTCACTGAAATGACGGCAGCAGCACAACGACGTTGAGTCGGGACCCCGACCACAAATCCAAGCTCAACGCCGTTGATCACTTCATAGCCGCTGTCTCTGTCGAAACTCGACAATGATGGATGAGACACGGGAGCGTGTCACAATGTGTGACCATGTGGCACGTGTGAGCGATTCCGGCAAAGGTGACCTGCCGTTTTAGAAAAGGACAAAGCATGCACTTCGTAAAACTGGAAACCAGCGACGATGATCGACGTTGGATTAACCTACACCAGGTCAGCCGGGTCACCATTGGGATAGATGAGTCGGGTGTCGAAGTTCTTGTTGCAATTTTCGCAGACGGCGATGTGAACGACAGTCTGAAGATTCGCGGAACAGACGAAATCAACAAGCAGGCCATCGTTAAATTGGAACGGGAATTAAATCATCGCTGTGAATAGTCGGCGAACTGTGCGACCTGAATAGATCGGAAGATTACGATGTCAGTACCAACGAACGAAACAAATTCTGAAAAGACTGAAACGGCTCCGACCGACCATCGCGTCGTCGTATTCGGCGTGCCGGATGAAAACACACCGTTAAAGAACGTATTGATTGATGTGGCGGGCATGGACGCAGCAACCGCACAGGTGACAACGCGATCGTTGCCAGGCCTTCTTCCAGGAGCGTTGTCGCAGCACCAGGCCGCGTCCGTGGCTGCCAGCATACGGGAGATTGGGCTGAGTGCAGTGGCCGTTCCGGCCCTGGAAGTCCCCAATCTGTCGCAGGCCACGCAGATTCATCATGTGCGAGTAGGCGACGGGAGCGTCGAAATCATCGACACCAGTGATCAACATTATTCTGTCGCGTCGGAGTCGATTCAGGTCATCAGTGTGGGTGTCGTCCCCTCGACAGCACCTGGCCACCGGCGTCCTGCGTCGTCGCTTGCAATGGGCAGTTCACACCACTCATGGAATGATGGAGCCCATGTCCCGCCTCGAAAACGGCCTGAAGCGTTTATTGTGCTGAGCACCGGGTCAGTGCTTTTACTGGCGAGCGATGAGATGAACTACGAATATCTCGGAAATCGTAAGAGCACCTCATCGAATGCAAATTTCGCTCGACTTATCAGTGATCTGACAGAATTAGCGGAATCGGCGTGGGTCACACCGTCGACGCGAGCGCTCCTCGATCGCGGTCCGGTCAGGCACTTTGAATTCCGATCTCGCGACGACTTTCGCGGCTACACCGAATTCCAAACATTGCTACGCGGCCAGTTGGGTCAGCAGCGATAGCCAGCTTGCATGACAGGTGTGTCCAAACCGCACACATTAATCAAGCCGTGCGAATGGGCGCGCTGTGCACGTTCTGGCAGTTACCGTTCAGTTCAGAATCGCAGGGTATCAGTCATTCAAGTCGTCGATTGCGTTTCGGCACGTCGATTGCGTTTCGTTTCCTGAAGCGAAGTTTGTCAGGAGCTTCGGTTCTTTTCCTTTGGATTGCATCTCTTCAACGCCCTCAACACAAGCGAATCCTTCATCATGAAGAAGAATGAATCTGTAACACACGTGATGACCCCAAGTCCGATCTGTGTCGCAAAGAACGAAAGTGTTTCGACGGCTCGACACTTGATCAATGAGAAAGGTGTGCATCATCTGCCTGTCGTCGAAGGCGATAAGCTGGTGGGCATTCTGACATCTCATGACCTGATGCGAGTTTCCTTTGGAGACTTCGGAGATCAGGACGGTCGCAGCCTGGACGCGGTTCTTGATCACACCTATTCCATAGCGGACATCATGAATGACAGTCCTGTGTCGATCGACAAGAGCGAAACGATTCGTGAGGCCGCTCGAATTCTTGCTGCCGGTGAGTTTCATTCGCTGCCTGTTGTCGATGGCGACACGCTGGTTGGCATCGTGACGTCGTCGGATCTGATTCGTCATCTGCTGGAACTGTATTAGTTGACCATAACTCACAGACAGAACCTGAAAGGCCCCGAACCATGTCAAAAAATGCTTTTCACCGTCGCGCACAGACTCTGGAAAACGAATTCTTTCACCGAGTCGATCAGGAACTGATCATCAAGCTGCAGGAACAGCACCAGCTCGAATCCGACGAAGACGCACTGGCTATCGCCTGCGGCATTGTTGATCGAAAGCTGCTTGATGAATTGCTGGCTGTAGACATTACTCCCAAAACGCTGGCTGCATTCGCGCTGTTTCCGGCTGTTTATGTAGCCTGGGCCAATGGCTATGTTGAAATTGCCGAGAAGAATGCTGTCCTGCAGGCCGCTCACAATCTTGGTCTCAGTGAAGCAACGCCGGCGTACCAACTCCTGGAGTGTTGGTTGCAACGAAAACCAGCGAAGGAACTTGTCACCGCGTGGAAAGACTTGATACACGCAGCACGGCCAACGCTGTCAGTCAGTGCGTTTCGGGAATTGCATGAGGGGGCCATGAAGCGGGCTAACAAGATCGCCGAAGCGGCTGGTGGAATTCTTGGCATTGGTTGTGTGTCGACCAAAGAGAAAGAGGCGTTGGCGGAACTCGAAGCCGTTTTCGCCGACGCTGCCGTTGCGACGGAGCCAGCATCATCGTGAATAACATGGATCCCACCGGCCGGCAGGAACAACCTGAATATCGAGGACCATGTGCACAGGCCTCTAATTAAATAGAAAGCGAGTATCACCATGCCAGAGGATTGTTCAATACTGGAACAACTTCAGCATTCAACGCTGGGAGCGGTGCTCGATGACGGCCATCTGGCAGAACTCGCTCAGATTGTTGTGCCGGTACACGAACCGAACGGAGCGATTCTGTTCAAAGAAGGATCGCCGGCGAATGCGTTGTGGGTGGTTTGTTCCGGAAGCATCGCACTCGACATTCAGGTCGCTGGGCGCGGTGCGGTTCGAGTGCTGACGCTCGGGCCCAGAGACATGCTGGGATGGTCAGCTCTGGTTGGCGATGGATCAATGACGACGACTTCAACGGTGATCGAAGACGCTCATCTGCTGCGACTGCCGGCTCAGCAACTTAAGGAACTCTGCGTCGCAGACCACACGCTGGGCTACGCCATCATGGGTAACGTCGCTCGATCGCTGGCGAATCGCCTGCGTGGCACGCGACTGCAGTTGCTCGACCTGTTTGCAGAAACAGAACCGACGCATAATCAATCTGGTGAATTCTCATCATGACACAACCAGATTCGACATCCTCGACTGTCGCACCAAATGAGGAAGCCCAATTTCTGCCAACCGACCGTCTGCAGTTGCTGATCGATGCTCTGATCGCTGACGACCGCGTCGTGATTGGCCCGACGATCGAACAGCAGGCGATCGTCTATGAAGAAATTTCTTCCGTCGACGACCTGCCTCGCGGTTGGACGGACGTTCAATCTCCCGGAAATTATCGGCTGGAGAAACGAGACGACGATACATACTTCGGATACGTCGTTGGGCCACATTCGTGGAAGCAGTTTTTGTTTCCTCCGCTGACAGTCGTGGCCACGGCTGATCGAGAATCTGCGGACACGAAATGGAGCATGCAGGCGCCGCAGGAAGATCCTCTGCGGTATGCGTTTCTGGGCGTTCGAGCCTGTGAACTGGCAGCAATCGCCGTGCAGGATCGCGTGTTTCTGCAGGGGCCGTACGTCGATCCCGTGTATCGAGCTCGACGAGACGCCGCCTTCATCGTTGCCGTCAATTGCACTCAGGCTGCGTCAACTTGCTTCTGCACCTCGATGAACACCGGCCCGAAATGCAAATCAGGATTTGATCTGGCTTTGACCGAAATCGACGGCGGGTTTCTGATCGAATGTGGCAGCGAAGCGGGTGCCGTTATTCTAAAGAGTCTGGAGACTGACGACGCTGGATCCAGACATCACGACCTTGCAGAAAATGCGCAGCAACAAGCCGTCGAACAGATATCGAAGACGCTGGACACCGGTGGAATTCGGGACTTGCTGCTTGGAAATCTTGAACATCCACAATGGGAAGAGGTCGCCAACCGATGCCTGTCGTGTACCAACTGTACAATGGTTTGTCCCACATGCTTCTGTTCGACAGTGACGGACGTGGCAGACCTGAGCGGCGATCACGTCGATCGAAAGCGTCAGTGGGATTCGTGTTTCAATATCGACTTCAGTTACATGAACGGTGGCGTTGTTCGGAACAACGTGAAAAGTCGGTATCGCCAATGGCTGACTCACAAGCTGGCGTCGTGGCACGACCAGTTTGGCGAATCTGGCTGCGTTGGCTGCGGTCGCTGCCTGACATGGTGTCCACCGGGAATTGACCTAACTGAAGAAGTGGCCGCCATACGGTTGCATGATCTCCGAGTGCCTCCAGAGGGGTCGTCATCGTGAGTGCTTCATATCCATCGGCCTGTGTTTCTACAAACCCGTGGCTCAATCACAGTGCCACGATTGCTCGCATCACGCAGGAAACGCCCGGTGTTGCGACGTACGATCTTGTAATAGACGATGAATCCGTTTCGGTCAGCTTCCACTTCGCGCCAGGGCAGTTCAATATGATCTATCTGCCGGGCGTTGGTGAAGTTGCGATTTCGATCAGTGGCGCAGCGTCGTCCGGTCCGTCCATCATCCACACAATTCGCGAAGCTGGCAACGTCACGCGAGCACTGGCTGAGCTGAAAGAAGGAGACAGCGTCGGTCTGCGCGGCCCATTCGGATCGTCATGGCCGATCGAGCAGTGTGTTGGAAAAGACATCATTCTGGTTGCGGGCGGAATCGGCTTGGCTCCGCTGCGGCCCGTTGTATACGAAGTACTCGCCAATCGTGAGCAATACGGGAATGTGTCTCTGCTGATTGGAGCCCGCACGGCAGCAGGACTGCTGTATGGCGACGAGCTGGAGACCTGGAATCAATCCATTGACGTGCAACGCACGGTCGACCGATCGACATCGGAATGGACCGGACATGTGGGTGTCGTGACCGTGTTGCTGGAACGTTTACCGATTGCTAAACCGAAGAACACGGTGCTGATGACGTGTGGGCCCGAGGTCATGATGTGGTACAGCATCAGAACCGCGCTAAGCCGAGGTATGACAGATGAGTCGGTTTGGTTATCTCTCGAACGCAACATGAACTGTGCGATTGGAATGTGCGGTCACTGCCAGCTCGGCCCGCAGTTTGTTTGCAAGGACGGGCCGGTCTTTCGCTACGATCAAGTTGCTTCGATCATGAAGGTGGCAGGGCTATGAAATCATCCCCGGAAACGCCGCGACGCCCACGGCTGGCCCTACACAAATTCGCGTCATGTGACGGATGCCAGCTGTCGTTGCTATCCTGCGAAGATGAACTTATGGCGATCGCGGGCCAGGTTGAGATCTCCTACTTCCTGGAGGCGACCAGCTGCATCCAGCCGGGACCGTACGAAATCGCTTTGGTGGAAGGATCCATCACTACACCTCACGATAAAGAACGGATCCAACAGGTTCGGCGAGATGCGCAAAAGGTTGTAACGATCGGTGCGTGCGCCACATCAGGCGGTATTCAGTCGCTGAAAAACTGGGCGAACCACGAAGACTTCCTGAAGTGCGTGTATGCTCGGCCGGAATTCATAGAAACGCTCGCAACATCGACGGCGATTGCGGATCACATTCCAGTCGACTTCGAACTGCGAGGCTGTCCGATAAACCGACACCAGTTGCTCGAAGTACTGGTCGCAATGATCAACGGGCGGATGCCAAAAATACCGCGGCACAGCGTGTGCCTGGACTGCAAGCGGCGTGGGGTAGTCTGTGTTGAGGTCGCTCAGGGAATCCCGTGTCTCGGCCCGATCACGCAAACGGGCTGTGGAGCGTTGTGCCCAACTTACGATCGAGGCTGCTATGGTTGCTTTGGCCCAGCAGCACAGGCCAACTGTACCGGCCTGGTACATACACTGCAGGACAACGGTGCGACAAAGGACACGTTGCTGCCCTTGCTTCGGAACTTCAACGCCGCCGCTCCGGAGTTTGCCGAACAGAGTAATGCCCTTGAGAACCAGGAGGAAACCTTGTGACGGAGACTCGCCACATCACAGTCGAAGCCCTGACGCGCGTTGAAGGCGAAGGTGGCCTGAGTATCCGAATGAACGGTGACGTCATTGAAGACGTTCAGCTGTCCATCTACGAACCGCCGCGATTCTTTGAGGCCTTCCTGCAGGGGCGTCCGCTGGAAGAAGTGCCCGACATTACCGCTCGCATCTGCGGAATCTGTCCGGTGGCGTATCAGATGACGACAGTGCATGCTTTGGAAATGGCTTTGGGAGTACAGATTTCTCCCGAGATCCGCAGACTGCGCCGACTGTTGTACTGTGGCGAATGGATTGAAAGCCACGCCCTGCACATGCACCTGCTGCACGCTCCAGACTTCTTCGGCGAACACAGCGGTATCGATCTGGCAGCTCGTTTTCCCGATGAAGTCAATCGTGGCCTGCGGCTGAAGAAACACGGCAACGAACTGTTGGAAGTGCTTGGCGGTCGAGCCATTCATCCCGTTAACGTTGCTGTGGGCGGATTTTATCGAGCTCCCAGGCGTGCAGAACTGCAAAAGCTTATCCCCGATTTCGAATGGGGATTGCAGGCCGCGATCGATTCGACGCGGTGGGTCGCAGGTTTTGATTTTCCGGATTTCGAACGCGACTACGAAATGGTGGCGTTATCGCACCCCGACGAGTATCCGATGAGTGAAGGGCGGATCGTCTCTCGAGGCGGACTTAATATTGCGGTGGACGACTACGAAAACCACTTTGCAGAGCAGCACGTTCGACACAGCACGGCATTGCAATCCGGAATGCTGGAGCACAAAAGCGACAAGACAGGAACATGCTATCACGTTGGCCCTCTCGCCCGAGTGAACTTGAACTTCGGTCGTCTGTCACCATCCGCTCGTCAGGTTGCTGAAGAGATTAACTTCAGTGTTCCCTGTCTGAATCCATTCAAAGCCATCATTGCTCGTGGCCTGGAGGTTATCCATGCGTATGAAGAGTCGCTGGAGATTATCAGAAGCTATCAACCGTTCAAGCCGCCTCGCATCGCGTTCGACCATCGCGATGGCGAAGGTGTTTCCGCCACGGAAGCACCTCGCGGAATAATCTTTCATCGCTATTCCGTCGATGCTGCGGGGAAGATTGTGACGGCGAAAATCGTTCCGCCAACGTCGCAGAATCAGCGGCAGATTGAAGAAGACCTCCGCGACTTCCTGCCCAGTGTTCTGTCTGACGACGACAAAACGACCGCCATGGGCTGCGAACGCCTGATTCGTTCGTACGATCCGTGCATCAGTTGTTCGACGCACTTTCTCACCGTGACGGTGGAGCGAACATGAATAGCACCGCATCAAAAACATTGCTCGTCGCCATCGGCAGCCCGCATGGCGATGACCGAGTCGCGTGGGATGTCGCGGATCTGCTTGCATCGCGACTGCCGGGGACGGTATCAACTAAGAAAGCGTCAGTGCCTGTCAACATGATCGACTGGATCGATGGCGTCAAACAACTACACATCATCGACGCCTGTGATGGAGGCGGACAGTCTGGTTCGCTTCTTCGATGCGAATGGCAGCCAGACTCATCTAATGGCTGGCCGGGATTGGAGCGAGGTACAAGCGAAACTCCGGAAGCATCCACGCAGGCTTGCCGTCCCCCGAGGCATCCTTCGCAAGCTCAGTCACACCCCGGCCACCCGTTCAACCTGCGCGGTGCGGGGAGTCACGACTTCGATGTGGTGTCAGTTCTGGAACTCGCACGCACGCTTAACCGATTGCCTGAACGAATCATCATCTGGGGAATCGTCGGGAAGAACTTCGAGCCATCCGACGAACTTTCCAGCGAACTTCAAAGTCAGATGTCTGCTATCGCGAACGTTATTCGAGAGGAGGTGACCGATGCACGAGAAATCTCTGGTGCAGTCGCTGCTGACTCAGGTTGAACAGCTTCGAGTCCAGAACGACGCAACGTCAGTCCACAGGGTCACAGTGGAAATCGGCCCACTTTCCGGTGTTGAGCCAGACCTTGTGCAGAGTGCCTTCAATGAACTTGCTCCAGAACAATTCGATGCGCCGTTGGTGTTGGACATTCGTTTGATTCGAATGCAGATTCGCTGCCGATCGTGTCGGCACGTAGCGGCGGTTGAGGGGATCACATTGAAATGCCCGGAATGTGGATCATCAAAAGTGCAGATCATTCGCGGCGACGAGTTTCGCCTGATTGATGTTTCGATGCAGGTACCCGTTTGAAACCAAGGCGTACACAATGAATACAGCAACCAAAGTCATCACCGTCGATCGCGACGTCCTTTCCGACAGGAAACAGCGGGCCGCGGAACTACGTCGGACGTTCGCCCAACGCGGCACGCTTGTCGTGAATTTGGTTTCGTCTCCCGGCGCCGGAAAGACAAGCTTGCTGGAAGCGACTGCCAAACACTGGAACGGAGCACGATCGATGGCCGTCCTGGTGGGTGATCTGGCAACAGAGCGAGACGCGGAACGATTGCGGCCGTTCGTTCCCGTCCAACAGTTAACCACCGGCGGTGCCTGTCATTTGGAATTGTCGCTGGTGGAAAAGGGGCTGGCGCTGCTGCCGGACGACGATTTCGAATTTCTGTTCATCGAAAATATCGGCAACCTGGTTTGCCCGGCCTCGCACGATCTGGCCGAACATCTGCGAGTTGCCGTCCTAAGCACCACGGAAGGTGACGACAAGCCAGGCAAGTACCCCAAGATGTTCCGCACCAGCGACGCTCTGGTCATCAGCAAGACCGACTTGCTTCCTCACGTTCCGTTCTCGGTGGCTGCCGCGGTTAAGGATGCTCGCCTGATTCAGCCATGCCTTCAGGCCTTCGAAGTCTGTGCGTTAACTGGCGATGGCGTTGACGCGTGGTGTGGATACCTGGAAGCGTTTCGCAGCGAGCGATTGCAAACATTCGCCGAAACGGAGGCCACTCAATGAGCAACAATGTGGTTCAATGTCCATCGCTCAATGCGGTCCGAATCGAGCTTCGCGGACTCGTTCAAGGCGTTGGAATGAGGCCATTTGTCGCTCGCTTGGCGAACGAACTCGGTCTTTGTGGTTTCGTGCGGAACGATGGGCACGGCGTTGAAGTTCACGCTGAGGGTACGTCGGAATCTCTTGGCCAATTCATTGGCCGCTTGTACAGCGAGTTCCCGCGTAGTGCCCGAGTCGACAGCATTCGGCAAACAATAGCGACGCCCGTTCGCGCAGTTGACTTCGCAATCGGGCGCAGTTCGACGTCCGGGGTCATCGCGACGTGCGTTCCGCTGGACGTCGCGATGTGTGATTCCTGTCAAACAGAAGTATTGGATCACAATAATCGACGGTATCAGTACCCGTTTACAACCTGCACCGACTGTGGCCCTCGCTTTTCGCTGATAGAAATGCTGCCGTTCGATCGAGAACGCACATCGATGCGATCATTCACGATTTGTGCAGAATGCGAGCGAGAATATCACAACCCAGAAGATCGACGTTTTCACTCTCAGACAAACTGCTGCCCTGCCTGCGGCCCGCAGATCTGGTTCGAGGGTGGCCGGGGCTGGACTGAGTTTGCGAAGGAAGGCCCGGGGTATCGCTCAAACCTCGCTCCAACTCCGGCTACCCGGCGACAGAATGGCATTGATGCAATTCGCGCTGCCGCTGCTGCTTTACGAAACGGGCTGATCGTGGCGATGAAGGGTGTCGGCGGTTATCAGCTTGTTTGCGACGCAACGTCGCAGGCGGCAGTGAATCGCCTCCGGCAACGCAAACAACGACCTTGCAAGCCGCTGGCCGTGATGGTGCAGTCCATCGAAGAAGCCCGGCGTTTCGCGGATGTGTCTCTGAGCGAAGCGAAGGCTCTCTCATCGCCAGAGAATCCAATCGTGTTGCTACCTTGTAGGCCGGACCAGGCAAAAAGCCGTTCCGGCAACCTGACGTCGCTTAGCAATCACACCGCCGGAACATCGTCGATTCGCTGCCTGGTCCGGCCTACGATTGCACCGAACGTCAACCCGAACCTGAACCACGTCGGCATTATGTTGCCAACATCGCCGCTGCATTTGCTTTTGCTTAAGGAAGCTGGCATTCCCTGTGTCATCACCAGCGGAAATCGCAACGGCGAACCGCTGGCTTATCAAAACACCGTTGCTGAAGAGACCCTGCAAACTGTTGCAGACGTCTGGCTGCATCATGATCGCTCGATCATGATGCCGATCGACGACAGCGTTGTTCGAGTGATCAACCGGCAGCCGGTCACAATCCGGGCAGCACGCGGTGTGGGGCCGATGCAGCTGAATCTTACGTCCGGTGCAAACATCCTGGCCGTGGGTGGCCAACAAAAAGTTGCCTTGGCCCTGTCGAGTGATGGTCAATCCACGCTCGGACCATACATTGGTGACATGACAAGCGTGGCATCTCGTCAGCGGTTTATCGAACACGGTAAAGCGACTCTTCAGTTATATGATGCACAACCAACAGTGATTGTTCACGACATGCACCCGGACTACTTCACGACGCAATGGGCAAAGGACAGTAACACCCAGACAATCGCCGTCCAGCATCATCACGCTCATATTGCGGCGGGTATGCTCGAACAAGGCTGGATGGATGATGAAGTTCTTGGCGTCGCGTTCGATGGCACTGGCCAAGGCACCGACGGGACCATCTGGGGCGGTGAATTTTTGCTTTGCACTGCAACGTCGTTTCGCCGCGTCGCCCGTCTGCGACCGTTTCCATTGATCGGAGGCGAACGCGCTGTTCGAGAGCCCCGGCGAATTGCAGCTGCGCTGCTTTACGATGCAGCCGTTGATTTGACGTTGTTCGGTGCGTTGTGGTATCAGACAGGAAGATGGGGGCAGGAAAATGCCTGTGATGAACCTTCATGGCCGGATTTTCCTGCCAAGTCTGCCCCCAACGGCCTTCTACACGTAGGCCACCTGTCACCAATGACATCAAGTATGGGCCGACTTTTCGACGGCGTGGCAAGTCTTCTGCTGAACATCGACGACGTTTCGTACGAAGGAGAAGCGGCAATGCGGCTTGAAGCGGTCTGCGATATTGCTGCGGAGGGGCACTATGACGTACCAATCGACTCAGGCGAAGTCGATGAACTTGACTGGCGGCCAATGATTCGCCAAATCGTTGCTGACGTGAAGGCGGGCGTGGCCACGCGATCCGTTGCAATGAAGTTCGTCCGCGGCATCGCCATGGCGACTGCAGCCATTTGTCGCCGTTTTCCAAACCATCGGCTCGTATTCTCAGGAGGCTGTTTTCAGAACGCGGTGTTGTCTCGCGAGATAACCACAGCATTAACGGACCATCCCATGGCCGTCGGCTTGCCAGGCCGAATTCCTGCAAACGACGGAGGGCTTGCGGCTGGTCAGCTTGCCGTCGCAGCTGCGACGCTTGCCGCATCCCGTAACAACGAAGGAGTCTCCTGATGTGTCTTGGCGTTCCTGGTCGCGTCGTGGAATGGGTTGATCGAGACCCCACGTTTGCAAAAGCAAAGATCGAATTCGGCGGCGTTGCCCGAGTGTGCAGCATGGCTTGCGTCCCTGACGCTGAAGTCGGTGAATATGTTGTCGTCCACGCAGGCATTGCCATTAGCCGAATCGACGAAGTAGCAGCCAGGCTGGCGTTGGAGGAACTCAAAGAGTTTGGATTGGCTGAAGAGCTGGAAGAGATCAGGGATTCCATGGCAGGTAACCAATGAAGTACATCGACGAATATCGAGACCCGCAACGAGCACGACTGTTGATCGCAGAGATTCGTTCGCGAGCATCACAGCGTTGGGTGTTGATGGAGGTCTGCGGCGGTCAGACTCATTCCTTGCTACGACATGGAATCGCCGAAGAACTACGTAACGATATTGAACTCATCCACGGGCCGGGATGCCCGGTCTGTGTGACTCCTGCCGCTGCGATCGACCTGGCTCAGTCGATCGCGATGCAACCAAAGACGACGCTCGTCAGTTTCGGCGATATGGTGCGGGTTCCCGGCACTCAGTCTTCACTCCTCGAAATCCGTACGCGAGGCGGCAGCACAAAGACCGTCTATTCGCCACTCGATGCTGTCGAGCTGGCCCGCAGGAATCGAAACGAACACTACGTGTTCTTCGCTGTGGGATTCGAAACAACGGCCCCCGCAACTGCACTGGCCGTATTGCAGGCAGATCAACTCGGGCTAACGAATTTCAGCATCCTGGTGGCTCACGTTCGAGTCCAGCCTGCGATGGAAGCGATCCTTCGTTCGCCGAACAATCGAGTACAGGCCTTTCTGGCGGCTGGTCACGTTTGTACGGTTGCGGGATTCGAAAGCTATAGTGATCTGTCGAAGAAGATGGACACGCCTATCGTGGTAACCGGCTTTGAACCATTGGATCTGCTGGAAGGGATTCTGGCGTGCGTGATTCAACTGGAGAATGGGCAGTACAGTGTGGAAAACCGTTACGCTCGCTGCGCTGTAGAGGCTGGAAACATCGAAGCTCAACAAGTCATCGATCGCGTCTACGAAGTGGCCGATCGCCCGTGGCGAGGGCTGGGGGAAATCGCCAACGGCGGCTATATCCTGAAACACAAGTGGCAGCGGTTTGATGCCGCTCATCGGTTTGCTCATTTGCAGAACGAGTCAACTCTACCAATCATTGATCTGGAAAACGAATGCCAGGCCGCAGAGGTACTCTCTGGAAGACTACGACCGACCGAATGCTCAGCATTCGGAAAAGAGTGCACGCCCGATTTGCCGCTGGGCGCGCCGATGGTTTCTTCCGAAGGCGCCTGCGCCGCATACTTCCGCTTCGGTCCGAAGGAAACGGTGCTTTCCCAGGGAAATCAACATTGATGGTTGGGGCAAAGCGGAACTTGAAACGGACTAAGTCATGAACACCAACAACACACGCATCACGCTCGCGCACGGTGAAGGCGCTCGGGCAACCAGAGAGTTGATCACGAATCGAATCCTGACGCGTTTCGACAACGAGCACCTTCGCCAGCTTTCTGACGCGACTCAATTGGATGTCGCGAGTGATCGCATCGCCATGACGACGGACAGCTTTGTTGTCTCACCAATGATTTTCCCTGGAGGCGACATCGGTTCTATGGCGGTTTACGGGACGGTGAACGACCTCGCTGTGTCCGGAGCTGTCCCGCGTTGGTTGAGTCTGGCATTGATCATCGAAGAGGGACTTGAGCTTTCCATCCTGGACAAGATCCTCGACAGCATTGCCTCGGCAGCAGAACGCTGTGGCGTAGTGATCGTAACAGGCGACACGAAAGTCGTTCCCAGAGGAGCGGCGGACGGCATCTTTATTAACACCACAGGAATTGGTGAACTGAACAGCTCCGTCATTGCCGGACCGAGATCAATTCGAGCCGGAGATTTGCTGATCGTCTCCGGCCCCATTGGACGTCATGGAATTGCCGTCTTGTCGGCTCGCGAAGAGCTGGCGCTAGAGCCACCGCCGCAAAGCGATTCCGCGCCGCTGCACAACTCCGTCGCCTGTTTAAGAAAAAACGTTGGTGAGGCAGTCAAGGCAATTCGCGATGCAACTCGAGGCGGGGTTTCCGCCGTCTTGCACGAATGGGCCACTGAGTGCAACCTGACGATGCAGCTGGATGAAACGCGGATTCCGATTACAGACGACGTGCGTGGAGCCTCAGAGTTACTTGGTCTGGATCCGTTGTACATTGCCAACGAGGGAACGATGGTCATTGCCGTGGACCCAGCGGCCGAAGCCGAAGCCCTTGCCGCGCTCCGCTCCATTCCTGAATCCCATAACGCGGTCGTAATCGGCCGCGTGACCGCCCGGAAAGTATCGCCGGTCACAATTCAACGGATGCTGGGAGTTGAACAACCTGTCGACGAACCGACTGGAGCTCTCTTGCCCAGAATCTGTTAATGCACGATTTTTTCAGTAATCCAGAGCAATTTAGAAGCAGTTATTCGCAGCTTTCGATAATCATCGGTGACTTTCATTTGTATCAGAGTCAGGAGTAGCGCAAGGTGCCTTCAAGCTACAGAAAATCCACAGACGATCACGAAGTGATCTATCGCAGCGATACTGACGGACCGCTTCCGTCGGGTGCTCAGTTGAAGAACAACATGAGATACCTCTATTTCAAGAAGGTGGCTCAGGGGGGAAAATGTGACATTCAATCCTGTCGAGATCTGCATCTGGGGAGAGTTGTCTGCTACAAAACGCTGCGCCGAGAATTCGCTGACGATCCAGAGCAACGCAAACACTTTCTGCGTGAGGCCCGCGTAACGGCGATGCTGCAGCATCCGAATACTGCTCCGGTTTACGAAGTTGGCGCCGATTCGAAGGGGCGCTATTACTTCACGATGAAGCTGGTCTCCGGCATGACGCTGCACGAAGTTCTTGTCGGTTTAAGTCGCGGTGATGAGGAACTTACGGAAGCCTGGGACCTGCAGCGGCTGATTGACGTAGTTATTCGGGTGGGCCAGGTGCTCAGCTACGCCCATGTCCACGGGGTCGTGCACTGTGACGTTAAGCCTGAGAACATTGTCATTGGTTCGTATGGCGAAGTATTGTTGCTGGACTGGGGAATGGCCCATCTTCGCGACAGGCACGAAGATGAAACGGCAGAATTGGTAACACTGGAAGACTTCAACGCACTCTGCTCCAAACCATCACACGCTGGAACACCACAGTACATGTCGCCGGAACAGATCGCGGGAGTCGGCATCGACCATCGCACGGATATCTACAGCCTCGGTGCGATTCTTTTTGAGGTATTGACGGGAGAGCGACTTGCCTGGGGGGATACCCTGGACGAAATGTTGCAGAACAAAATCAAGACCGCTCCACCGCCGCCAAGTGTGATTGCTCCCAATCGCACGATTCCAGTCACTCTGGAATCCGTTTGTCTGCGCTGCATCCGGCGAGATCCGGAAGAACGCATGCAGACGACACTCGAAGTAATACATGAGTTACTGTACTGGCTGCACGTGGACGCTCATCACCGGCCCATTTGTTGAGCGTCGCTTTCGCATAGGAGCGTTGCCCCTAAGGAATTGTCCCGAAATAGAATCCTGAATTAGATTTCCGGCGAAGGATGTTTTGAAAGATCATAGCCTTCAAAAGTTTCGCTCGGGTAGTGGGTAGTGGGTAGTGGGTAGTGGG
>CALFSX010000323.1 GCA_937916515.1 uncultured Planctomycetaceae bacterium
CATTTCATCAATGATATCCAGGGGGAAACGGGTATCCGGACACGCTGCTAGCTGCCCGCAAGTTTGACTCGGTCGCGACCAACTTCGCTGATTCGCAATTCGCAAGTGTCTCCGTCGAATTAGGCCAAATCCTAAAGAGCATGGCGGTCGAGGATTCTCGGCGTCACATTCCCGCAAACGTGGCAAGCCTGCCCATAAACCAGCAGATTGCTTTTCACATCTTCAATTTGCGAAATGTATCGATCTATCAGGGCGGGTGGCCAATGCGTTGTAGTGTACTTCTCACCACGAAACCAAACTCAGCGACCGAACTGGCGTGTATTGGTAAGCCCGCTGTACCTGCACTTATCGCACTGCTTCGCGACCGTAGACCAACCAGGTCTGTCGCTCTGTGGCGCCCTTGGCATGTTCCCGCACGGTTCTGCGATATCAAGACGCCGCTGTGGACATCTTGGAGGCTATCCTGCATGAACGGATTTATAATCCGGTGTCAGTGTCTAAATACCTTTCAACAGATACCACGGAAATTCAGGAACAGGTTATAATGCGTGCCGAAGATGCAGCTGCTTCAGTCCGCTAAGTACCAGCTAACAATACCATGCAGCCGAGTTGTGGGCGGCCCGTAATCACTTGGATCATCAACCGCCACAACCGGCTGATGGTCGGCGTTAGCGACAAAGCCCCAGATGGAGGACGAAACATGACCGACGCTCCTTGCTGTGGTGTTTGCCTACTCATCGTACTGTCTATCTTCAGTTTCACCAGTGCCGCTGGAGACGAGCTCGGGTACGAATTTGCGTACACTTCCAACCGCATCGAGGGGCAAACGGGGATCTATCTTCACACCAAGGATGGAGAACAGCTCCTTTCAGCTGCATTCACCGTGGCTGAGGCACCAAGCTGGTCGCCTGACGGCAAGAAGATGACGTTTCAGACGCAGGTTGACGATCGCTGGGACATTTATGTCATGGATGTAGCTGGCCGGAATCCTCGCCCATTAACAAGTGATGCTCCTGGAGACTTTCATCCAGTGTGGTCACCGGATGGCTCCACCATCGCTTTTTATTCTGATCGCAGTATCCCTGCCCGCGTTTGGCTGATTGAATCAGATGGCACGAGTCTTCGCGAATTTCCGATCGAGATCACGGGTATCGCAGATTTCTCATGGTCACCTGACGGACGGCAGGTCGTTTTCTGTGCAAATGAAAGAGTGACGGACCCGGATGCTCCGCGCCCTGAGTTCGGGACTGACGTGAAAAAGGATGTCTACATCGCATCCAGTGACGGAAATAATCTGCGTCGCATTACAAAAACAGGAAGCATGGCAATGAGTCCTGCTTGGTCACCAAACGGCAAGCAGATCGCCTTTGCATTAACCACAAAGCCCGGTAACCTCTCAGAAATTCACATTCATGTCGTCAATCTTGACGGCACTGGATTCACGAAGCTGACGAATGATCCCGGTCAAAACGTGTGTCCGAAATGGTCACCGGATAGTAGCGGTGTGTTATTCTACAATCAGCCTCCGTCCAGCGATAAGTCGACGCCGCGTTTAGTATACGTCTCAACGGACGGAGGCAGAAAAGCGGTCGTTGACGTAGGCAAATCCGGAGGCTACTTCCCAGACGTCCGTAGTCAGTCGCCAACAAAACGCTGAACCCGAGTTGCTGAGGACGGGTTTTTGACATTAACGCTCGCTCGCGGCAACCGAGTTAGCGCAGTCGTTATGCCACAATCAGAAAATCACTCCACGCTTTGGTTCAATGAAGCCTGAATCCTTACTACCCGAAAATTACGATTTCCAGCAGGAAACATACGAAGCTGTTTGTTCGCGATACGCGGGTTTCGGGTTGAATCTCTTCGCAACATTAAAGGAGTCAATGCCGTCGGCATTCAACTCGCTGCTGTTCTACCGCGCATCGGTCCACCAGGAATTCGATGTCTACCCTGTTTGTCATTGGGCTCAAACCAACTTCGCTATTCAGCTCGACCCTTTCTGCGAGGTTATTGTCCTCTGGGACCATTCCACACAAATTGAGATTGGTACATGGGAGTCCAATCCATCAGTTGCCGCAATGGAGTTCATTCGACTCAACTTTATGAATTCCGCCAGAACATAGACTCGAGATGTGGCATAACAAAAGATGCACGGGAATTGTGTATCACCCCGAATTTGTAGATCAAAGTCGCTCGTCACAATCCGTGATCAAGGTCGTTAGCCCGCAACTCCAGCGTGACTATCTTAGCGCGTTTCAACTTGATTCTGACGTTGGCCTGCCTTCTCTGCGTCACCATGTGGACGACGGTGGTGTTTGGCGGTAGCGTAAGATTGCTCAGACTTCTTCCCGCATGCTGCTTGTTCCTATTGACGCTTACCTTTTCCTTTCCGTTTACGTGTCCTCACGACGATCGGCCATTCTGGTCGACGTATGCATGCACTGCAGCTTTTTCTGCAATCCTTGTGAACTCAAGCTACAACAACGTTCTCAACGACGCGTCCATTAGTGCCGTGCAAATCCTAGCGACATCGTTCCCTTCATTTTTCGAATCACGTTTTTCCCTCAATGCCTTACTGCCATTAATAGCTGAGATGCTATTGCCTTTTATTGCTGGAGTTGCCTCTGCGAAAATTGCAGTTGGGACCGCCAAGCCCAGTGGGTCAGACTCGAATTCCGCTGGCTAACAAAATGGTGCACACGGAATCGTGGGCATTCCCGATTTTTGATTTCACATTTTCACTCCACGGTCCGGTGACCGTAGCCGCTCGTCGACGAAACACTGAAAAAACTTTCCATGTGGACGCCACTTCCTGAATCGGCCGAGTTCAATGCTCTATCCGCCATTGCCGGGTGTGTGTTTGGACCGCCGCTCGACCCTACGTTTCGCGTAACAGTGAACTTCCACCCGGACCGCAAAGCTGGCGATTTATCGTTGCTGCAGGCTCTGGCAACAGATGGGGTGCTACGATCCCAGTTCGAAACCCGGACCAGCAACGGGGGCTTGAGCGCATTTGAGGGTGGTGCTCGCTGGCGATGGGAAAGTCGGATATTTTCGGGCGCGTACGACATCGAGTCACCGTCCCGGCGGCCGAAGTGCGGAGCGCTCAATCACCGGCGGCGATCTGTGGGCGGATCTCCAAGATTCGGCTCCTCCCATTTCCGACTGGCTTCTCACGTACTACAACGAACCACGTTCTGCTACCCCGACAGCTTTTTCGAACCGACGTACTTTGGAAACGCGTCACACATGGGACTGATTGATGCATGCGAATCCGATGACTGCGACGAAATTGATCGCTACATCGAGGCGCACGTGCATGGCCCACTGTGTCTGTCGCAGGACGTCGAAGCACTGGTGCTTGACAGATGTTATCACGGAACGCAAGTGTCGGTCGATGCGATGAAATTGCCCGTTCGTGTTGAATGGCACTCTGGATTCCGTGTCTCCGTTGACACGATCCTTGAATTCCCGGAGTATCGTGGTAAAAAGATCTTGGAACTGGCTGTTACCCTCGCCGTTGACGGATGGATCACACCGGCAATCATAGGTATGGCGGCGGCATCCGAAGAGTACTCGTACGACGATCTGAAGAAAGCCTGGCATTACGTGGCTCGATTCGCGATAGTTGATTAATGGTGTCGGCAAGCAATAAACTACAAACCTAAGAGGGTAAAAGGGAAAGAGGCTCTTTCCCCTGGCGTATCCCAAATAAAGAGACCTGCCCCAATAGTGTTCGGCACGGCAAGTGCTGATAGTTTGATTCAGTGGTGTCAGTCC
>CALFSX010000324.1 GCA_937916515.1 uncultured Planctomycetaceae bacterium
GAAACACGTCGCCTTTTTCAACTGCCCATCAAACACAACTTTCTACAGTAACTCTGTGACCATGTGTCAGGCAGTTTACCTCATTTGTTGTCGAGATTCTGCGCCGCCAGGTCTGCCCGCTTTCTCGCTAATGCAGGTTATTGCAGTCCTTGTGCATATTGTTGCACATGTTCTGAATTCGATGTTTCATCATTAGCCGTTTCGTTCGGCTTGCTGTGGCTAGCGACAATTCTTGCGTGCGAATATCGGTCGTTTTCGCTGATTGGCATGGCATCTGCGTTACGAGCAATTGACAGGAATCAGATCTACGTTGGAAACGATGCTGAAGACTCACACACGTCAATTTATTAAGAAGGAGACGAACATGAAACGCTTGCTGTTGATCACGTTGGTATTTGGAGGTGCCACCTTCTGTGGCTGTCCAGAGGCTGCACACGCTGGCAATGTTTGTGGCAACGGCGGATATACCTATTCCGCTCCGGGATATTCCTACTACGCCACGTCACCAAATTATGCAACCTCTTACTATGGATCAGGTTTGGGGTTCGGCTATTCACAGCCGGTGTATGCGTTCAATTCACCCGGCATCGGTCTCAGCTTCAATCGCGGCTACAACAGCTATCACAACAGCCACTTTCATAACTACGGCCGCTGGGGTGGTGGTGTCGGCAGTGCAAACTTCCATCACTTTCACCATCACTAGTTTTCGCCGGAATACCAAGGAATTGATGATCTGGTGAATTGATGATCGGACGCACCGTCTTGGTGCTTTTTACGGCAATGAATTGAAGGAAAGGGTGAATCGAAATGAGTGTCAGACTCAGCGACATCGTCATGACCACGGACGGTCAAAACAATATTGTACGGTTGCAGGTCACCGGTCGCCTGACGGCAGAAGACTACAACCTGTTTGTCCCTCAGATTGAAGATGCAATCAGACAGCATGGTTGCATTCGAATTGTGTTCGACATGCAGGATTTTCATGGCTGGACGTTCTCCGCAATGTGGCAAGACGTGAAGTTTGACCTGAAGCATTTTCGCAACATTGAACGAATTGCGATCATTGGTGACAAAGCCTGGGAACACGGAATGGCGATCTTTTGTCAACCATTTACGTCCGCCACAATTCGCTATTTCGATCGCAGTGAAGTTGATGAGGTAGAAGCCTGGATTCAGTTGGAAGATTGACGACCGAGCAATCGCAATTGCATTTTCAGCCGTCAGCGGCAAAATGCAGTTGACGCAGCGGTAAACCTGACACCGGATTTGATCCGGTGTTTTCTTGTTGGTTCGACCTCTTTTCGTTGTCGGCTTCCATTGAAAATATTGGCGGGCAGCTGAGCATCATCGTTGCTGATATCGATGGGAATCATGGCAGTTCATGTTTAAGTTACGGTGCATCCGCAACCACCATTGAATTGCCGTATGACAGCAGACCACCGCCAAGTGCCTGATAGGCGTTGACGGTTGCAGCCAGTTGTTGCTGCTTTGTTTCAATAATGACCATCTTCGCTTCCTGAAGATCACGCTGAGCCAACAGTACTTCTACGTATTCCGCTCTGGCATTTTGAAACAGCTTGGTGGCGACGTCGACCGAAGCTTCCAGAGCAGTCAATTGTTCTCGCTTGATTGCAAGGCTGTTACGATAATTTTCCACTTTGCTCATGCGGTTAATGACCTCGGTGAAGGCATTCAGCACGGTTCGTTGGTAATTGTACACGGCTTGAATCTGTTCGGCGTTGGCATTGCAATAATTGGCTTCGATGGCTCTGCGGTTGATTACTGGAGCAACAAGGTCACCAGCAATATTGTAGACCAGCGATTCCGGCGTACTGAACAGGTACTTGGCGTTGAAAGCGTTATAGCCAACTCCGGCATCAATGATCAGCGACGGATAGAATTCTGCTCTGGCCACATCGACCTCAAGCCCCGCTGCCTGTAGTTCGCGTTCTGCCTGACGGATGTCCGCCCGATTCTGCATCAGCTGGGATGGGACTCCCGCGCTAAGAGCGTGTAGTTCCAGATCGATGAATTCCGCAGTGGCTCGGTCAACTGGCTGAGGATATCGACCGGCAAGGAAGTTGATCCGGTTTTCGGTTTCGACGATGTCCTGAGCAATGATCAACTTCTCGCTCTGGTTCTTGCGAACTTCAGCCTGAAAACGCTGGACAGCCAGTTCAGTTCCTTTTCCAGCTTCCTTTTTGGCTTTGGCAACTTCAAGGCTTTGCAGTTGTAGTTCGATGGTTTTGTCCAGCGTTGCCAGCCGGTTGTCCAAAGCCATCAGTTCGTAGTAGTTTTCGGCAATCTCCGCAACAAGCCGGGTCACGACATAATTTCGACCTTCTTTGGTCCCCAGATATCGCAGGCACGCGGCAGTTTGAGCGTCACGAAGTTTCCCCCAGATGTCCAGTTCCCACGACACATTGGCTGCCACCAGAAAATCAGGCAATGGTTCGTGGAATGACTTACCACGCGCTGTTAGATTTTCTTCGACTGCTCCTGCACGTGTGTACGAGCCGGGTTTATCGACTCCAGCGCCACCGCCGAAGAAGAAGAACGGAAGGTAGGCTCCGCTTCGACCGTACGCCTTGTTGCTGGCGATCTGGATGTCCTGAGCCAGCATTTTCAGTTCCTGATTGTCGACAAGTGCCTGGTCAATCAGGCTTGTCAGCATCGGGTCATTGAAGAATTCGTGGAACTCAACATTCGCCGAGCTGTCCCATGTAAACTCTTCCTCCTGTTGAATATTGAAGGTTTCAGGAACTGACTTTCCTCGATCTGCTCGCAGTAGATCGGGAATTCGGCAGCCCGGAAGAATAGTCAGCAGCGTAAGAATTACCGTCGTGCAGACGTGAGATGCGGAACGACGTTCGGCAGACGGTTTGGGGAAAATCATCGTTCTCATCCTTGAGCAATTTCGAGTCCTGGCAGTCCTTGCCAAAGAGATTTTGAAGGCTGAGGGTCTTTCCCCTGTTGCCATTGGCTGGTCGCCATTCGATTCATCGACGAGAAATACTGGGGCACAGAACTCGATTCGCCATTGATTAGAGCCTGAAAATAAGTTGACGATGCCTTTATTGTCAGGACCGAGCGAACCTGAAGAATACTCATGGCTTCCCCAGACGGACCTTGGTTAAGTCACACGGCAACCTTCGATGTAACCGCTAAGTCTCTGAACGTTTCAAGCCTTGATTGTCTGCTGAACACACTGACGCTGGATCAATGTACCGACGCGAGCGAGATTTCCTGGAGGCAAATTGCGGTTCGGCCGCAGGCAAACGATCGGATCAACTGGCTAAACTCTTCACCCTGACAACTTACAACTTCTTCGGTTTGCGGCCGCCCCCCGGCTTGCGAATTCGGACGTCCGCTTGAGATGGTGAATCAGCATCGCCTTTGGCAATTTCCTGCATTCCCTTCTTGATGGTGTTCGGTGACATCTGAAGAGCTTTGCTAACCAGAGTCAGGCCTCCATGGCCCAGCCGGTTCGCTTCTGCTGCGGCCCAAAGACGACGTTTTCGCTCATCTAAAGAATGCCTGCACAGCACGTAGCGTTCGCGGATCTCACGAATTATTTCTTCTCGGTTCATGGCACCACAGGAGTGTCGGTCTCCACTTTCTTTTCTTTGGGGTGCAATTTTCAGCCAGTGAATTTGCGCACTCACGTCGACGCTTCGCCTTCAAGCCATTCGGACAGCGGCTCGTCGTGCTGATCCTGGATAAGCGACTTGCCGTCAGCCAGCTTTGCAAAGAGATAGTAAAGGCCAGGAATGACCAGGACACCAACGATGGTTCCCATAAGCATTCCACCAGCTGCTGTGGTCCCGATTGTACGGTTGCCGATCGCTCCCGCACCGCTTGCCCGAACCAGCGGAACCATACCGACAATGAACGCAAACGAAGTCATCAGAATCGGGCGGAAACGCAGACGTCCACCTTCAATGCCGGCTTCTTTTAGAGACAATCCTTCCTCACGGCGCTGGACGGCAAATTCAATAATCAGAATCGCATTCTTGCCCAGCAGTCCGACCAACATCACCAAACCAATCTGGCAGTAGACGTCGTTCGAAAGTCCCATCGCCTTAAGCATGGCAAAGGCTCCGAAGATCCCAACCGGTAGTGAGATAATTACCGCCAGCGGAAGAATGAAACTTTCGTACTGCCCGACCAAGACCATGTACACAAAGATCACAACGATCAGGAAAATGTAGACCGCCGTGTTACCAGCATTGGCTTCGTCGTAGGCGAGGCCCTGCCAGTCAATGTCGAAACCGTTGGGGAGTGTTGCTGCTGCGACTTCTTTAATGGCCGTGATCGCTTCGCCGCTACTGTAGCCTTTCGCCGGCGATCCCTGAATCGGTGCCGTTGGGTACAGGTTATACCGAGTGATTTCGTTCAGGCCCTGCTTCTTTTCCAGCTTCATGAATGCCGAATAGGGAACCATTTCTCCAGTGTCATTCTTCACAAACATGTTGTCCAGGTCTTCAGGATATCTTCTGAACTCCGGCGCGGCCTGAACGTAGACCTTGTAAAACTGGCCGAAGCGAACGAAGCCCTGTTCCCACGTACTGCCAATGACAATCGAAAGATTATCCATGGCGTCACGGATCGAAACCCCCTTTTGCATGGCGACGTCGTTGTCGATGATAATTTCATACTGTGGATAGTTGGCGGCGAAAAACGTGAACAACCCTTTCAGCTCTTTGCGTTTCGCAAGAGCGTCCATGAATTTATCCGTCTCTTCGCCCAGTGCCAGATAATTGCCACTATTTGTCTTGTCCAGCAGATTCACCGCGAAGCCACCCGCCGCCCCGAAGCCGGGCACCGCGGGGGGTTCGAAGAACTCAAGCTTCACGTTGGCAATCTCTTTGCCTTTCTCTTCAAGCTTTTCAATGATCTGCTTCGAAGTGAGTTCCCGGTCGGCCCACGACTTTAGATTGATAATACAGGTCCCGGCGTTGGAACCTCGACCTTCCGTCAGAACTTCGTAGCCTGCAATAGAAGAGACAGAGGTGACATAGGCGTTTCCTTCTTCGTTTTTCAGGCTTTTGCAGATTGCCTGCAGTTCGTGACACTTGGCATTAGTGTATTCCAGAGTCGAACCGGGCGGTGTTTGCACAATTCCATAAATCATTCCCTGGTCTTCCAGCGGAATAAATCCGGTAGGAAGGACTTTGGAAACCACCAGAATTCCATAAACGAATCCACCGATGATCAGCAATGTGAACAGACGCTGAGTGATGATTCCCCTAAGGATAGCCGCGTAACCGCCAGTCACCTTTTCGACGCCTTGGTCAAACAGATGCAGAAACATTCCGAGCGGGCCACGCTTTCTGGCACCTCCATCGCCTCCGGAAAACGTCGCTCGAAACGTCATGATGGCCATCAGCGAGACAAAGCCAACAATCGTCCACATTCTACGCGGCGTTAATTCGAACTGCTCAGACACCAATTCGTGCACAAATGGATTGTGCAGCAGATAATACACGCCGACACCGACACCAAGTCCCAGCAGAACACTCATTAATCCACGAAACAGGAAGGCATAACGGCCACCGATCTTTGATAGTCCACGGTTAACGAGGCCAACCAGTCCGCGTTGCTCTTCTGCACTGGAATGCGGTTTAAGAATCATGGCGCACAGCACAGGCGTCAGCGTCAAAGCAACCACGCCAGAAATGACAATCGACATCGCCATCGTCAATGCAAACTGACGATAGAATACACCGACCGGCCCAGTCATAAATGTTACGGGAATAAACACGGCGGTCATTACCAGCGTAATGGCAATGATGGCACCGCTGATTTCGTGCATGACTTCTTTAGTTGCCTGATAGGGACTGAGATGTTTGGTGTGCATCTTTTCATGCACCGCTTCCACCACCACAATTGCGTCGTCCACAACGACGCCGATCGCAAGCACCAGGGCGAACAGGGTGATCAGGTTGATCGACATGCCGAACATCAGCATGAAGAAAAACGTACCAATCAGCGAAACCGGAACCGCCAGCGTTGGAATCAAAGTGCTGCGGACGTCTCCCAAAAACAGATAAACCACCAACGAAACCAGAATGAAGGCTTCGAACAGAGTGTGCAGAACTTTCTCGATGGAAGCGTCCAGAAAGTTCGAAACGTCGTAGGTGACGGCATAATCCATCCCCGGAGGAAACGACTTTTCTTTGATCTCCTCGACCTTCTGTTTAACTTTCTCAATCACATCCGCCGCGTTTGAACCGGGAGTTTGCTTCAAAACGATGGCCGCCGATGGCAATCCATCGATGTCTGAGTACAGGTCATAAAACGAAGATCCCAGCGAGACTTTCGCAACATCACGGATCCGTAGAATTTCGCCTTTCGGATTGGCCTTTAGAATGATGTTTTCATACTGCTCCGGGGTTTCGTAGCGTCCGATCCAGGTCAGTACATATTCAAGTGTCTGAGACGTCTGGCCTGTGGCCTGGCCGAGTCGTCCGGGCGAACCGATCATACTCTGATCTGCCAGCGCATCCATCACGTCTTCCGCGGAGATGTTGTAGGCTCGCATCCGATCGAGATCCAGTTCCACGCGCATCGCATAGGCGCGATTACCGAGAATCATCGCACTTCCGATTCCGGGGATTCGCTTGATCTCGTTCAGCACGTTAACCGTGGCATAGTTGTAAAGGAAGTTCTGATCGACGTTTGGATCTTTGCTGAAGATGTTCACGTACATCAGCATACTCGTCATGTTCTGCATCACGATGATGCCTTCCCGCTGCACAATCGGCGGCAGGTTGTTCTTCACCATCTGAACGCGATTGTTCACGTTCATGACGGCCACATTCGGATCCGTTCCCGGTTCGAATGTGATCTGAATGGTTCCTTCGCCCGCACTTGTGGCCGCTCCCTGCATGTACCGCATGTTGGGGACACCGTTGATGGCCTGTTCCAGCAGCACCATTGTCGAGTCGATCAGAATCTTTGCGCTCGCCCCCGGATACGACACGGAAACTCGCACACTGGGCGGGGCGACCGACGGAAACTGTGAAATCGGCAGAGTTACAATGGCCAACCCGCCCATGAACAGGATCAGTAGCGAGATGACAATGGCCAATGCCGGCCGATGCAGAATGCGCGCGAACATAAAGAGTAAAAACCTGTTTGGTTTTGTTCGTTAGTGGACCGAATGTCGCCTGGAGCCCGGAGTTCGCTCTGCTGCAGTTGTGCAGGGGATTTCCGTGGGTTTCTCTGGTGTGGGCTGAACGTAGAGCGACTATTCCGCGTGGTACTTCAGGTTGCTCAGCACTTCTTCGGGGTCACGGAATTCGTATTCGACTTCGTCGCCATCCCGCACCTGACGAATGCCTTCCAGGATGATCCTGTCGTTTACGCCAATTCCGTCTTTAATCAGGTAAATGTCGTCCTGCTCGCTCTGAATAACGATTTCACGCTGACGTACGATTCCGCGAGGTACCTCGTATTTGGTGCTATCGGTTGAAGATTGTTCTGAGTCGTTGTTTGCTGGATGACTGGCCAGTTCATCGTTACTGACAACATAAGCGTACTTTCGAGCGAGAATTTCAAACGTTGCTCGTTGTGGAATCACAACAGCCTCGGTTGTCCGGCTTAGCAATACTGTGCCGGTTTGCCCGTGACGAAGCAAACCATCTGAATTTGGGAAGTCGGCTCGAAAGGCGATATTTCCGGTTTCGTTATTGAAGTCCGCTTCGATCGCGCCAATCTTTCCGGTATGTTCAAACTTCTGTCCGTTGGCAAGTCGCAACTCAACAATCAGATCGTCCTTGTGTGGGTCGGCGATGTATTCGAGGTAGCGGGCTTCCGGAACGTTAAAATAGACCCACATCACTTTGTTGTCTGACAACGTTGTAAGGATGTCTCCTTCCGCAATCAGACTTCCCTGCTGCAGGTGCTGGTGGTCGATGATGCCGTCGAATGGAGCTTTGATCGTTGCAAAGTCGAGTTCCGCCTGAGTCAGCTGCATTCTTGCCTGAGCCTTTGCAAGTTTGGCCTGAGCAAGTGCGACTTCCGGCTGAGCCACGACTTTTTGCTGAAAAAGCTTTTCGGTGTTGTTGAACTCAATTTGAGCAAGTTGCACCTCAGCTTTTTCCGCAGCGAGTCGCGCGTCGTAAAGCGTCGGCAAAATCCTGAACATCGTTTCGCCCTGCTTCACCGCCTGCCCTTCTCGCACAGGAATCTCTTCAAGGTATCCGCTTTCAAGGGCACATACTTCAATGTGTCGGTGCGAGTGGATCTGGCAGACAAACTGCTGAGTAATCGTGACGGGTTTCGCCAACGGACTGGTCACAAGGATCTTGTGCGCTTCTTCGTGGTGCGCTTCTTCGTGGTGCGCTGTCTCATGAGTAGTTTCTTCGCCGTAAGTCTGT
>CALFSX010000325.1 GCA_937916515.1 uncultured Planctomycetaceae bacterium
AGCGACCACTTCCCCATCACAACCACCATCCGTATCCTCAGTCGAGACGCCTCGAGTCGAGACGCCTCGACGGGCGATGGCTTGGAGAGCGGCAATACGCCGGTTTAGTTCGTTCAGCCGAGTGTGGTTAAACGGCCATACAGGTTGCGTCCGAACCCCGAAACCCGAAACCCTCGCCCCGAACCTACCCCACCTTCATCGGCTCATCCAGCGCCGGTTCCACCATCCCCATCGCGTCAAAGATGTCGCCGACCCCAGGCTTGAATACGTCGCCGACAAGAATGTCCACCATGTTGGATTTGTACTGAGGATTGTCTTTCAGAAACATTCCGAAGCTGAAGTCTTCTGCATAGAAGGCGTACACCAGCTTGCGAAAGTTTTCGATGCCTTGTTTGTAAAGCGGCTGCCATTGGCCCAAACGAGCAGCCGTCAAGTCGCCTCGTTCTAATGAATCGTGAATGGCGTCTGCCGCGAACTCGCCGCCCTTTAAGGCCAGAAAAACACCGCTGCTGTACACAGGATCAATAAAGCCAAACGCATCGCCGACAAGCAGCCAACCGTTGCCTGCGCCCTGGCTGGCGTAGTAGGAAAAGTCTTTTGTCGTGAAATAGTCTGTGCAGCGTTCGGCGTTTTGCAACCGATTTTGCATGGCCGGACAGCGTTCCAGTTCTCGCTGATACACGGTTTCCGCGTCACCGTTTTCTTTACCGAACATATAGCTGATGCTGCCCGTGCAGCCGATGCTGACAATGTCATCCTGCAGCGGGATATACCAGAACCACGACTTCTTTTCAGGCGTCTGCATAATTAAGGTCGCACCTTCGTCCTTGCCTTCGCCCCGAACGGCACCTTTCCAGTATGTCCAGATCGTCCCCTTCTTCAGGTGGGGATCGGGTGAATGCCGCCCCTTGCGCCGACTGATAAAAGCCGACTGCCCGGACGCATCGACCACAACCTTGCAGCGGATTTCTCGTTCCGTTCGACCGCCGTCTTCGTTCAGTAAACGCACCTTCACGCCAACGGCGACGTCGTTTTCGAAAATCGCGTAGCTAACGTGAGCCGACGTGTGAACGACTGCTCCCAGTTCGCGAGCTCGATCCAGCAGCATTTGATCAAACGGACCACGTTCAACCTGCCATGTGACGCTGCTTTCGTGAGCGTTGTACATGTCGAAGTAGAACGGAGCCGATTCTTTGACGCCTTCGCTGACGAACTGCACGCTGTATTTTCGAGGAAACGCAGACGCCTTCAGCCGATCGATCAGTCCCAGTCGCTTCAGCGGCCAATAGGTTTCAGGAATCAGCGATTCGCCCACATGAAATCGCGGCAAAGCAGCTCGTTCCAGCACCAACACGCGATGCCCATATTCGGCCACCAACGCAGCTGTTGTTGCACCAGCAGGACCGCCACCGACCACAATCACGTCGTAGTTGTCTTCAATTTCCGGCAGATAGTTTAAAGGAGATTCGGGTGAGGGCTGAATCATGATTTTCTATTCTCGCCTTGAAAGCGTCGTGGAAGAATGAGCGGCAGGATAGTTTTGGGCAGGCATAATCAAAGTGAACGTTTGTCGATCTCAAAAAACGAACGCATATTGAACTGGGTTTCAGGCGTACCGTCTTTTATTTTCGGTCTGAACGAAATTCCGGTGAACGGAATTCCGTTTGTCATTTTCGTTCTACGTCAGCACGCTGGAAATTTCCAACAAATCTACAGCAGGCGAACCGTTGCAGAAAATCGTCGCCATTCGACCGTATGTTTCCTGGCCAACGTCCATCTGCAGATAACGACTTAAACCCGGACCGGCTTTGAACCTTACAATAGCCCCCAGGTCAATATGCCGCAAAACGTTATGTTGAATTAACACGCGTCCTAAAGGAATTGCTTCAGACTCAATTTGTTCACGCACGGAATCGGTCACAAAGTCAAAATTGAATCGCACAATTCCAAACTGAACGTTTCTGTCTGTGCCTGCTTTGTTCAGCAGAATCTTGCGGCAATACAAACCGTCCACGACTTTGGAATCCACCACCTGCACCTCAACAGCGCTGTCGTGATAGCTTTCCATAGTGATGGTCATGTGGTGTTCGTGTACCAGCATGCGACGATACGGTTCGGGCGTAGATTCGCGAGCCACGTGTTCGGCATTCAGGTACAAAGCTTCACCGTTCGGTTCAGGAAACAGCGAACACAATTGTTGAAGTTCAATCAGAGGATTCACAGACGACAGATCCCATTCAGCGGGCGAGAAACGTTTTAGATGCTTGCTGCTTTCGTTTAATATGACAAACAAGCAGGCAGCACACGAGCCAAAACGAGTACTACTCCCGTTTTGGCACAACGCACAGCATACGCAAATTCAACCTGCATCGTACACCGAACGGCACGGTGTTCTGCCGACACTCGCTTTTCACAGCCGTCAAACGCCCGGTCGTCAGGAAAATCGGAACAGAATGCCACTTGAGGCAGCTTTGACGGACTGCTGACACTCAAAAATTTGCGAACAAAACGGCGGTTTGGGCGTCACGGAACACTTTTCGACCAACCACCGGTTTTGCTGTGTCTGTTGCCCTGAAACTGTTTCCGCTCAGCCCGGTGCGAGCAAGCCCGTTGCCGCCCGAATTTCTGCCAACGGCGGCGACCTTGACAATAAATCGGGCCGATCCATGTTTCGGTTCGCCAAATCGTCCGCTACGGGCGTCCAATTCACTTTCAAATTCTGAAACCAGGGTTCAGAATAGCGGTCGCCAAGCACACACCTACGGGCAGGGCTGGAACGCCTGACCAGCCTGCGGAGACAACTGATAATGACTCATGTAATCGTAGAATGCCCCGGCTGCCTGTCGCGACTGAAGTTTCGAGCTGACACGCCAAAGCGGTCGGACAATTGTCCTCGCTGCGACGAACTGGTCGACGTGCAGGCCGCTATTAACCAGCAAAATCGCCCGCCATCGCAGCCCGCGCGTCCTCAGACATCTCGTCCCGGAACGGCTCGCCCAGCAGTCAGCAGACCAGCTTCCAGCGGGCCAGCCGCGAACCCCGTCAGTGGTCAACGAACTCCCGCGCGCGTTCGTCGGCCAGCGGAAGTGCTGGATGAGGTTGAAGAAATCGAAGAAATCGACGAGTTGGATGCTGACGAAATTCGAGCGAAACGTGAGTCGCTGATTTTTCTGGCCGTGATCGGGCTCGCCATCGTTTTCTCACTGATCGCGTTCCCCAGCGCCATTTACTACCTGCTGAGCGACCACGAAACGCCGGCCATCGCCGACAGCGATTCTGCAGCCCCACAGCCAATCGCAACTCAAGCGGCAACGGGCTCACAGGAAGCCAACCCGAACGCAGCAAAATCCAACCCCGAGCAACGTCAGCCAGCGCCTGTTCCGAATAACTCATCAGTCGCCGCCGCTCCGCCGCAGAATACATCACCGCCAAGTTCTGCCGCCCCCGCAACGCCGGCTGTAACCTCGCCCGCCAAACAGCCTCCCGCAATCGCCGCCGAGATTCCCCCCGCAATTAAGCCGCCAGATTCCGCCAACCCAAACGTGGCCGCTAACAATGCTGGACAGAATTTAACCTACAAATGGGCGTCCGGCCAGAAGCACGTCTACACACTGAAAATCGTAGCGGACGACGGGTCGACAAAAGAAAACACATCAGGCTCGTGCATCTATACGGTTCGCAATAATGGAGTCGAGAACACCGACGAGTACGAAGGTTCCGGCACAGGCTTTGTCGTGTCGGCCAACGGCTATATTGGCACATGTGCTCACGTAACGGCGGGAGCGCGGCAGATTGAGGTAACAATCGGCGACAAGACTTACGTCGGCAAGGTTATGGCTGAAGATCGAAAGTTGGATCTCGCTATTGTAAAGATCGACGAAAGCAATTTGCCGGTGTGTCACTTCGCGGATTCTGACAAAGTTCAACTGGCAGAACAGGTTCGAGCATTCGGTTTCCCGCTGTCGTCAGTGTTGGGAACCGGCATCAAGGTCGCCACAGGTGCCGTCGCCGGCATCGTGCTGGACCCGGACCAGGGACGTCAGATTCAAACCGACGCCCCCATCAACCCCGGCAACAGCGGCGGTCCCATCGTCAACAATTTTGGACAGGTCATAGGAGTCGCCAGCAGCAAACTTTACAACAACGCGGCCAACTCCGTGGGCTTTGCGGTTCCGATCAATGAAATGAAAAAGATGATGGCCGACCTCGGGCTGACTCAACCAGGCACAGGCAACCAGCAAACACTTAACGGCCCCGAACTGGCAAAGCTTGTGACTCCCACGGTTGCCTATATTAAGGTGAAAAACGTCAGCGGAGGGAAGCTGTACGATATTGCATATCAGGGCACTTTCACACAAACCCGCAACGTCGATCCTCGCCAGATGCGGATGAACCCCTTCAGCATGATTCCATCAGTCGATGGTGGATCAGGGCTGATCAAAGTCAGCAGCTCCGGAGAAATCGCATCCGATTCGGGAAAAGGCAGCCTTCCCTACGTGCTGGGCCCCATGGGACAATTCTTCATCGATCCACTGCCTGCCGACGGCGAAGGAAGCTGGAGCACTTCTCACCAAACCATGTTAAAGATTATCAAACGCGAAGAAGCCAATCCGCTGGATCCGGTAAGCAGCATTCGTTCGCGCATGCTGCCGGGCGGTGGGCGAGGCGGCTTTGGTCGCGGTGGATTTCCAGGCTTTCCCGGCGGCAGCCCATTTGGGCAACCTCCCGCTGAAGAAACGATTGTCGAAATCCCGGCCATAATGGAAAGTCAATACCGCCTGGGTAATGAACTCAACAATCGAATCACCATTCACAAAACGTATGAGTTCACCACGACAGACAATTCCAACCAGCCCTATCTTCGCGTGCGAGGCAAAGGCGAAATCGTTTTCGACAAAACAATCGGCATGCCCACCAGCATGGACTTCACCGCAACTTTGACTAAACACGATGAAGATGGAACGCAAAGCAAACTTCCGCTCACAATTACTTATTACCTGAAAACACCAGAAGACGTCGAACAGGAAAGGCAGCAGGCAATCGCTCGGTCGGAAGAACTGCGCAAACAGAAAGAACAGGAAAGAAATGTCCCTGACGCAGATAGAGTAAAGTCGCTACTGGCCGAAGTGAGGAAAGCGGGCGGCACTCTATTGTCAGCTAATGCCCTGAAAAAACTAAGCGAGATTGCGATTGTGCCGGAACTTCAGGAAGAAGTGATGAACGTGGCATTGAACCATCTGGAAAACAGCGACGGATTTGTTCGGGGAGCCGCCGCCAGAGTGGCCGTTGCCTGGGGCACAGAAGATCACAAGGAAGTGATCAGGAAAATTGCCAACGACAGCAATCCCCTGCTTAGAGACGCTCGCAAAATGGCCATGACCAGATTGATTAAAATGCAGGTTCCTGGAGTGCTGCCGGACCTGATTAAACAAATGGGCGACATCAGCGTTCGTTACGACACAAAGAAAATCCTGATCGCCGCTGGCGAATCCGTGGAAGAACCAATTCTGGCCGCATTAGACGATTTCACAGACAGTTCTGTGCGGCGAGAACTGCTTGATATTCTTAAAGAAACCGGCACAGAAAAATCGATCGCCAGGCTTCAGGAACTTGCCACCGGCAAAGAAATCAGCCTAAGATTTTCAGCCCAAAGAGCTCTCGATGCAATTCAGGCAAGAATGTAGCGCCCGGTTGACATCACCGAAATTGCAAACTCTGAATGCAGCTGTTTGGGGACAGCACTTGAGTTTAGTTGCAGGCGATGTTGGTTTCCCTTTTGCTGCAACGACTTGAATCTGTAGAGTGCGTTGACTTGCCATTGCTTCCGCTTACCTGCAGCGTTCCAGAACATGAGAGTCTTGTTTTAATGATGTGTGTGTTGACCGTAGCGACAACGGAGCGTCTCAACAATTCAAACATTCCACGTCTTCCTGCGTGCCACGCCACCGGGGCAAGGGCGAAGCCCTTGTTGGGGCATTGTCTTTTTTTGACAGCCCACAAATCGAAAGCATCGACCAGTCGAAGCACTCCAGAGAACAGATTCACAACTTCGCCGCGAAAGCCGCCGATCCGGAAGGGAACGAGACGAAATTGGGCCAAAACTTGAGTCATTCGGCAGCCAGAATCACAATTTTCCGGAATGAACCACTTTTTCCTGAAAATTTATGCTCCGACAGTGCGATCCGATGTGCAAAAAACACAAATTCTTTGTACCGTCCCGACGGTTTGCATGTCGATGATCTGGCAAACCAAAAACGTTCGTACTGCCAAACCTCGCCAACTGTAAGTTTGACTGGTCGAACAAATTAAAACACGCATCCGTAGCTCAATTGGATAGAGCACCGGTCTTCGGAACCGGGGGTTGGAGGTTCGAATCCTCCCGGGTGTACTCCTCAGAGCGTTTTACCCAAGGAAACAGCGGGTAACGCTC
>CALFSX010000326.1 GCA_937916515.1 uncultured Planctomycetaceae bacterium
AGCTGGCTGTTTCTGGCCAGCCTCCACTGTTGGAACGCCTACTGTTGGAACGCCTGCTGTAGAGCCGCCCGCCGCTAATGAATCATCAAGCGTGCTCATGCTGAGCTCTCCGTCGTTCGACAAGCCTCATATAGAACGGCCCCATGATCGACTTCACGCTGGATTTCGCAAATCGAACAGCTCGTTCAGGAAGCACGCCTACCGTGGGATACCGCAGCCATCGTCTCAGCGTTTCTGGTGCGGTGCTGTTCAGCATCATCATTCGGCCATAGCACGTGGCTCCAGCGTAATCCCAACTGGTTGTCACCTGTTCAGAGGTGAACAATGTGGTAAGCCCGGCTGTCGCAGCTTCTTCAATTGTCACGTTGTCGCAGTCGCCTCCGGGAACACTGCCGACGTTAACCGGTTGTCCCAGCAAGTCCTGAAGTAGGTTACGGCTGTCGGTCCATTCCTGTCGCATCTGTTGTCGGCTAAGACTGCGAAAAACGTCTGGATGAGTGCACGAGTGACTGCCAATCACGTGCCCGCGTGACGCAAGGTCGCAAATCTGCCGGCTGGTTAGAAAGCCACGCTGACCAATCAGGCCTGTGGTCACAAAAAACAGTCCACGCCAGTTTCGCTGTTCCAGAAGGTCGGCTGCGGTGCACGCCGATGCTCCACCGTCGTCGAATGTGAAAGAGATGCGGCAAGAAGCTGGCCGAAGGTCTAATCCGTAATCCTGAAGAACGGTCACTGGCAAGCCGGATTCTTCAACGGCATCCAGATATTCGCCGAACGCACTCACGGAATGCTTGTAGCGAAACGCCGTGGGCTGCATAAAGCCGCTGCGATGTGGCTCGTCAGTCACATCGTGCAGAAGCAGGCTTAGCACCTGGCCGGATTTCGTTCCATTCGTATTCAAAATCGTCTTCCCTGACGAGTTCTTCAGTCGCATTCAGGCATTTACCGTTAGAGTCTTAGTTGAAGCGACGCGAACACGGTGCGCATGTTGGTCGTAGCGACAACGGAGCGGCTCGGCAATTCGAGCGTTCCACGTCTTTCTGCGTGCCACGCCACTCGGTCAGGGGCGAAGCCCTTGTCAGGCTTCAACAGCTGCACAAAATGGCGTATGTCGCGATCGAAGTTCAGCCAACTCTTTGACTGCAAGGTCGTCTTCTAACTGCCGATGCGTCTGATTCACAAGATCGGTGCCGACGAATTCAGCCGGGGCAGGCCGCCCCCGCGCAACAAAAAACCTGCGACCGGCAAAGTTCGCCGTTGACGCAGGTTGTTGGTTAAAATTCGCGTTTATCCAGTACACGAAATCTTCAAAACATGAGTGCGAACCGTTCAGCAATACGTTACCGAACAGTCAGTCACCCATCAGTATCCGTAGCTCTTTTCGCCGTGTCCGGTGGCCTGATCGCAGACGATAATGGTGTTGCAATCGCCTTCGTCGGGTGAGTCAGTATATTTCGCTCCAGCTGTTGCCGCCTTAATTCCGCCGGCAGCCTTGTAAGACGTCATTCCGCTAACAACATAGCTTTGATCAAGGTTGCCAATGGCGTCACCAAGATCGCTTAGTTCACCCACAACAGCACATTGCAGTTCTACCAGGCCAACAATCATCCCGATCACCAGAATGGTGCCAATCAGCACCAGTTCGGCAGACAGAATGACACCGCATTCGTCGTTCCAAAGTCGTTTCAACATAATCCGCATCCTCACTCTGTGTTGTTATTTCGAGGCGGATCTAAACGTCCGCCTTCGTTGAACACTTCGTAGGGCACGAATCATTCCCGACGGCACATGCCGGATGCGTGGCAAAATCGCAACATCAAAAAACGTCACGTTTGCGGGCAGAGTGGATGCATTGCGGGCTTAGCAGTCAGAAGCGTGATGTGAAAAGTCAACCAGCTGCAGACAATGTCGTTAACATTGTGTAAACAACATCCTGTAAGACTTTGCATCAAAACGCGTTGCATGAAAGCAACGTCCAATGTCGGCACATGGGATTGGCCAGGCCTGCCGGGAGTCAATTTTGTTGACTGACATGCAACGAAAACGGTCGGAGCTTCACGCGAAACATCCGACCGATTTTCGGCTATCGCTTTACCAATAATCAAAGGGGCGAACTACAGCGATTTTCGCTGACTTGTGGCCGCGAAGAACGCGCATTGGACTATGTGGGCGGTTGCCCACGATCCAGAACCGTCCACAACAATATGGAAATTGCTCTAGAAGCTCTTTTCGCCCTGGCTGTTGGCACTGTCGCAAACAATGATTGAGTTGCAGTCGCATTCGTCAGGAGCGTCGTTGTAACGGGCACCAGACGTTGACGCCTTTATGCCGCCACTTGTTTTCATCGATGTGATGCCCGAAATTGTGTAGCTCTGATCCAGGTTGCCAATGGCGTCGCCAAGGTCGCTTAGTTCACCCACAACGGCGCACTGAAGTTCGACAAGTCCGACAATCATGCCAATGACCAAAATGGTGGCCACAAGTACGATCTCTGCGGAAAGAATAACGCCGGCGTCATCCCGCCAAAGTTGCGTCAGCAACCCCGGTTTGTTGTTCTGAGTTTGCATTCGACTGGTCCTTTTCAAGAAGGATTGATGTGAGTATCGAGACCTTTGTCCCGGCGGAATCGATCCGCTGCCGAAATACAACGCATAGCGTGTTCCAGAAACAACACTTTGTGAAGGCGATGACTTGTTGCGGTCAGCAATTCTGTTGCCCGCAGCGTCACAAAAATTCCCGCCAAACTACTTCATCGCGAAGCAACAGGCCCGAATGATTGATTCGCTTAACATTTTATTGTTAACACTTCGTAGACTCCTCTTGCCATCCCGATGTTGCGAATCGGCACCATCCTGCCACAATCAACCCAGACGTCAGAATTCAACTTATCGCCACATTCAGAATGATCACTACAAACATCCGGCAGACCGCACCTACATCGAACCGCGTTCGGCCTTCTGAGCGATAGGTCAGTCAGAAAAAAACTCGCATTTAAAAGTTGAAAGCGAGCCGATTCGCGGACTTCGAACTCCAGTTCTCGGCAGGTCTCCCCGCATGCAGGAAAATCCACTTCTGCCGGGCGTTGTGGTTCCAAACAAATTCGACATTGCAACAATGGCGTTCAGCCTCTGCTTTGCGAGTTACCAGAACTATTTACATTCTGTTGCGGACCGTCCTGACTTGTGGAAATCGGTCCACATAGTTCGTATCGCGTTCTCCGCAGCGACACGTCAGCGGAATTCGCTGCAGCTAATGAATTGAGTTCATCAGAAATGCCTGATTTCATTCTTCAAGCCAACGGTGTTTCACATCAGTATGGTCAGACTCAAGCACTCAGCGACGTGTCACTTCAGATCCGCGCAGGCTGTTTGTTTGGGCTGCTGGGACCAAACGGGTCCGGAAAAACTACTCTGTTTCGGTTGCTGGCGACTTTGCTGCCACTGCAAACGGGAACAGTCAGCATCGCCGGATTCGATCTCAAAAATCAGTCATCGCAGATCCGTCGGCAGCTTGGCGTAACGTTTCAGTCGCCCGCTTTGGACAACCGGCTGACTGTTCAGGAAAACCTTCGATGTCATGGAAGGATTTACGGGATTGCTTCTGGCCCGTTGAAGTCACGAATTGACGACTTGCTGAACCAGTTCGCCATCGCTGACCGCCGACACTCAATCGCTGGCGAGCTGTCTGGCGGACTTCGTCGTCGCGTTGAACTAGCCAAGGGACTGCTGCATCACCCGACTCTGCTGCTGCTTGACGAACCAAGTACCGGGCTTGACCCCGCAGCACGACGGCAATTCTGGGACGCCATTCATGATCAGCAACACAGGGAAGGAACCACCGTTGTTGTCACCACACACCTGATGGAGGAAGCGGAATGTTGCGAACAATTGCTGCTGTTAGACAAAGGAAAGGTCGTGTGTGAAGGCTCGCCGCAGGAGTTGCAGGCATCATTGAACGGCGAC
The DNA here is from genome assembly GCA_937916515.1 of uncultured Planctomycetaceae bacterium. Classification (GTDB taxonomy): domain Bacteria; phylum Planctomycetota; class Planctomycetia; order Planctomycetales; family Planctomycetaceae; genus Fuerstiella. Next base: position 3,963 of record CALFSX010000326.1, read on the forward strand.
CGTCTGACGATCAGACTTCGGCGCACATCAGAACTCAGGACCAGGCTGGAATCATTCCTGAACGCAGAAAGTCGTCCGGTCGGAGACCGACTTTGCTTTCGAGTTAACAATGCTTCCGGCGACCTGCAACGAACAATGGCAGAATTCGGAGACGAAGTCGTTTCCGCAGAAGTTGCTCGACCAACTTTGGAAGACGTATTTCTGGAAAAAACCGGTCGCGTTCTTTCGGATGACCACGAGGCGAAATCATGAGCAATACATCAAATACCGCCAACGACGAAGTCTTTCGAATCTGGCCCGGCACAGCCGCATTGGCTTCACGTGAACTTGTACGGTTTTTCCGACAGCGCACTCGCGTCATTGGAGCAATTGGGCAGCCGTTTATTTTCTGGGTGCTGTTTGGAGCAGGTTTGCGAGGCTCCTTTCAAAGCCCGGATTGGGCAGCGAAACTGCAGCAGCCGCTCACTTATCAGGAATACTTTTTTCCCGGCATTGCCGTGCTGATTGTCATGTTCACTGCCATCTTTTCGACAATCTCAATCATTGAAGATCGCCGCGAAGGATTTCTTCAAGGTGTCCTGGCAGCTCCCGTTCCGCGATCTGTGATTGTACTGGGAAAAGTATTGGGTGGCACCATTCTGGCTGTCATTCAAGCGGGGCTGTTTTTGTGTATTGGCCCGCTACTTAGCTATGTTGGATTAAGCCCCGGCTTGCAGATACACGTTGACGCTGTTCAAGCGATCTGTGCAGCAATCTTCCTGACGCTCATCGCTATCGAATTGACGGCTTTGGGTTTTTTGATTGCGTGGCCGATGAGCTCGACGCAGGGTTTTCATGCCATCATGAGCATTTTCCTGATGCCCATGTGGCTGCTGTCTGGATCGTTCTTTCCCGGTGACGGAAGCAATTGGCTGGCCTGGATCATCAAACTCAATCCGCTGACGTATGGAGTCGCCGGTTTACGACGATTACTTTATTCAGGCGAACTTCCTGTAACAGATACCCTGCCGTCAATGGCCGTCTGCTTGACCGTGTCTGCCGTATTCGCAGCCGTTTGCTTTGGAATTTGCACCTGGCTGGTGTCTCGCCCAACGGCCAACAACGTGGCATAACAAGGGCTTCGCACTTGACCAGGTGGGGTGGTTGGCGGCAAGACGTGGGACGTTCGCACCGCCGAGTCGCTCCGTTGTCGCTGTGAGTTCACGTCAAGATGCCGTTCACCGTGCGCTTACGCGCCGGAAATAATACCCACCGTGCGTGCATCATTTGGGATGCGCCACTCGACACGCCATGGATCGTTCTAACCGCCGAGCCGCCCCGTTGTCGCTGTGAGAATCATGCAACGACGACCGGTTGACAATACACACGCGTTTTCCTTCCCAGATGTTCTGTCGGCCGACCACCGCCCCAATCGGCGTCCTTCGCACGGACCGGCAGAATCCGCCGAAACTCGCCGCTGGAATATCCGGAATAGTTTGCCTTGCAAACTGATCGAATTAAACGGAAAAAACGATTCAAGCCGTCGTGTCGCATTTTCCGATTCCGATGAAGAGGCACATTATGTCGCCAAACTATTCGAAATGATATGAGCCAAACGATCGATGGCTCGCGGAGGAATCCAGGATGAAACTGCAACGCTATACCCTTGCTGCTTCGACGCTCGTTTTGCTTGCACAATGCCTGGGGGCAGATAACCCGTTCGCTCGTTGGGACCGCATCCAACAGGAAAACACGACGCCAGCCGACAGCCCGATGCCGGGCAGTGCAAGTGCGAAAACATCAACTGTCTCCCGAATAGCCTCAACTGCGTGGAAAGCAGACAGCAAAAAGGCAGCGGGGACGGTCGAGTACTTTTCACCCACCAGCGTTGGCTTGACCAACTCAGAAGCGGGTGCCGTTAGAATCGATGATTCTGCTGGCAAGGTTTCTCTGCAGCAACTTCGCACAGGTAACTCTGCAAATCCAGTCGCTCAAGCGGTTGGCTCGCAGGCCGCCGCACCGTCGACAAGACAGACGCCCAGTGGCACGATTGTAGAACGATTGCCATCCGTTGCCCGAACCAACACTCAGACTCCAGCCGCATCCAATCGAGTGGCGACGGCAGGTTTTGTGCAGACAAATGCATCGTCCAACGTTCAGCAGACATCGGCCGTGCAATTCGACGAAGCGACCGATGAAGACATCAACCCGTTTGCTGAATTCCTGAACGAACAAGCCGCGGTGGGTGTTGAAGAAGACACTCCCGCTCTGCCGCCGATGACTGAAACGGAAGAACCCGAATTTGCCGTTCCCGTCGTCAAAGAATCTACCTTCGTCGCTGAGCGACCAGCAGCATTTGCAGCCAAGCCTGCATTCCATTCCAATGAAACCACGGCAGCGGCTCAGCCAGGACCTCAGTCACCAACAGTGACCGTGCAATGGGTTTATCACGGCGACTTTAACCTGGGCCAGGAATGCCGATGTGATGTTGTTGTCGAAAACACCGGACGATCGACTGTCCGCAACGTTGTCACTGAAGCTGTTGTTCCTGATGGGATCGAAGTCGTGGCCGCAAGTCCGGCTCCCACAACAACTGCTGGAACTGCTACGTGGTCGTTTGGTGAAATGAAACCCGGTCAGGTTCGTAAAATCGAACTTACCGTCGTGCCTCAACGGCAGGGCGAACTTCAGATGGACGCCTTTGTTCGAATCACAGGAAGTGCATCATCAAATGTTACCGTTCGTCAGCCAATGATCGCTCTTAAGCTTGACGGGCCACCTTCGATTGAAGTTGGCCAGATGGTAAATTACACAGCGGTTGTCACAAATCCAGGAACGGGCGAAGCCAAAAACGTGCTCATTCAGGCGGTTGTTCCGGACGGACTGGAACACCGTCGCGGCAAGATGCTGACCATCGAAATCGGAACACTGAATCCTGGTGAATCTCGCCAGGCAAGACTTAGCCTGACAGGCACTCAGGGTGGCGAACATCAACTCGCTGTTCGAGTGATTGCCGACGGTGGTCTGAACGACCAGCAAATTGACACAGTCGCTATTGCAGAGCCTCGCCTCAACATCGGAGTTCGTGGACCAACTCGGGGCATGGCGGCTCAAGCGACTGACTATGAAGTCATTGTTGTCAACGAAGGCAAAGTTGATTCGAACAATGTTCGAGCCAAATACCGAATTCCTGAAGGCTTTGACTTTGTAAAAGCTGATCGCGGAGGCAAATTCAACGCAGACGAAAACGCAATCGACTGGTTTGTCGGAACCCTGGAACCCGGCCAGATGAAGAACTTCAACGTGACTCTGCAGGCGAACGCTCCTGGCGAATTCAAGCACCAGGTTGGCGTGATTTCCGAACATGGCCGCATGACCATGGCTGAACACCTGACCGCAGTGCAGGGCAACGCAAGGTTGTCTTTGAATGTCGCCTCAACAAGCCGCAACGTACAGGCCGGTGGCGAAGTTTCGTTTGAAATTAAGATTCAGAACAGCGGAACCACGGCTGCGGAAAGCGTCGGCCTGTCGTGCGAACTTCCAGCCGGACTTGAACTGCTGGACATTTCAGGCCCATCGGAATTCCTTGCGGACAGCGGCGTTGTGATCTTCCGAGCATTGCCGAGCCTTGCTGGAGGCGAATCAGCCGTATTCGTCGTAAAGACCCGTTGCACTCGAGCTGGCAGCCACAGCGCTCGCGTTCGAGTCGCCAGCGAATCCATTGGCAAGGCGTTGATCGATGAAGAAACAGTCACTGGCGTTACTCGCTAAACGACTGCAACAGCACTCTGGCCACGGGGTGTTCACGGAACGCCTTTAAAATCCATTGACCGACAATCGACAGCTCCATGAGCCGTTCGGTTGTCGGTTTTTTCGTTAGCAAGTGCGTCGACTTATGGGTACAGCGAACCATATTTTTCGTGCAGCCCACCGGGCTCTGTCATAAAACGATAGAGCTCAATCAGTCAGCAATAAAATGGATGTCGTCCACCTGCCCACCACAGTGCCAATCAGCATCTGAAATTGCTCAGCGCCAGAAAAACTCCAACGCCTGCACATGGGATTGAGCTTCGCTCGAAAATCCTTTCCGACCGAAAGGACCTACAAACGCAAATGCAGGTCCTGAATCACCGCTAAGAATTCGGATTTGTCGTAGTGAATCTTGTTAAAGATCCACTACGACAACATTGAGCTGTGACGCATCAGTAGCCCCTGATTGCCGAGCAAAACCTCACCAACCGCCGGTGACGAAGACTGGTCTGCAAGCCTTCGCATTTGCTTTCTCATTCGTCAAATGCCATCAGTACGAGACTCCGCAACGACTCTGAGGTCGCGTTTGATCGACACATCCAAAGCATCAGCCTGCGTCGTGAGTTGTGCGGCCCAGGGCAACGTCAAAGTCGCTTATCGAAGGCACCAGCATGGCGATGGCGGCGAAGCCGTAGGCGACGCAGATCCAAAAGCAAACACCCAACGTGCCACCCAGCAGAAAATCAGTAATGGCATAGAACGTAAGAAATGGCAACATGACCGCAGCAATGGTCAGAGCGTTCGACGGATTCTTATGTGTCAGCGACGTAAACAGGCCGATGCTTCCCAGCCCAATGAACACCACAAAACTTTGCATCTGAATCGCAAACGAAGATCGAGCTTCAACCAGCAGCAGCATGAACACAAAGATACCGACAAACAGAAAGAACATCGTTCCCAGACTGTTACCGATTGCCGAACGAGAGTTTTCGTAAGTCAGACCCGCATGAAGCCCCAGCATGACGGCAAACAAAACCAAAACCGAATAAGCAATCAGCAGGTAAATCAGATTTTCAACCGATAACGCGTTGGTCGATCCGTTAAACATCATCCAAACCAGTAACCCCATCGGCACCAAAATCATTTCTCGCGCGTTCCAGACGGCTCCAATGATTTTTCCAGTCATAAATTCTTTGGCATTGATGTCCGTGGCCAAAAGAATGTCCAGAGTGTTGGCGTCGCGCTCTGTTGAAATGGACGTAACAGCCTGAGCGTTGATCAGCAGCAGACTGATCACTCCAATTCCAAGGAAAGCGGCGGCTGCGGGAGACACCATTCCCAACACCAGACTCTGATCATCAGAGTCACCCGAAACTACGGAATATCCAATCAGTGCCGCCAAGACGACGTAAGCCAGTTTAATGACGACAACTTTACGACCGTAGCCTCGTGTCACGACTTCTTTCCACGTAACAGGATTGTCCCAAACAGATCGATGATGCTTTCGCGTGGTCGGCGTGGTTTCTTCGCTGGAAGCCGGAATCGAGTCGGCCCCTGCGACTCCGGGCTGCACTGCTATCATGCCGCTTTGTCGCAGTTGTTGCGACGGATTCCAGACTCGAAGCCTGACGACGGTATACAGGCTTAACGCGGCCGCCAGCCCCAACATCATGCAGACAGATTCTACCGCAGAAACTTCCGCCACGCCCGATGTCGATGCGGAAAGCGGATTCAGAACGCCCAACAAAGCTCGATACGGTGATGCCTTGGCCGCCCAAAAGCCGATTGCGGACTCGACGCCCAGCAAGGTTACCAGCCCTTCAGCAACGGCGACAAACAGAACGACTCCCAAAACACTAACAGCGAGAGTCTGAAAAGTTTTCTCTCGCCAGAAGGCCACCAGACATCCCCAGGTTCCGCTTGCCAAAAACGTGGCGGCGACGATGGCTTCAGCCCAAAAAATCTGAGACCACGTAACGCCACCCAACAGACGCAGGGCACAAAACACGGGAACGGAAGCTGCCATCAGAACTCCCACGACAAGCAGACTTGCGAACAGCTTGCCAAACGCCAGTTCTCGACTGCGCATGTCCGTCATTAACAACAGAATCAGCGTGCGGCGATCTTTTTCCTGAGCAATATTGGCTGCAGTAAACAGCGTCGCAAAGAACATTCCCAACGTCAGTTGCAACAGAGCAAATACGCCGAAGACAAGACTTCCGAATGAAGCGATATCGCCCGAAAACTGAGTGTCCTGAAAGCCGATGGTAGCCTGGCGAATCGTGTACAACAAAACCAGCAGGCAGGCGATATAGCCCGACCGAAGCAGATAATGGCGCAGACGTCGTGGAGCAGTTAATGCCTCGCGGGCGAATATCGGACCAGCAAACAAGTGGCCTGCTCCCTTGGAATTTCACAAACACAACCAAACGCCCGACTCAACACAACATCGTATTGAGCGGCCCAACAACTCAAAACACGTTTGACGGCATCCTACGCTTCTGCATCACCGTTCGCCACGTGGTTCAAACTGTCACCTGATTTTTCGATGTGCCGGACGAGTAGTGGATCTTGTTAACGATCGTTGTTACTTCAGGATCTATAACAAGATCCACTACTGCCAACCCTCACTATTTGTTGTCGCGGACCATCAGAAGTCCGGCCGATTTTCGATTCGGAACTGTCGTTCGATATCCGGCTGACGACCAAGGTTTTGAATAACCATGTCCCTCAATGGGAAGTCTTCTGGCATCTGTTGGCCGTTGTTCCTTTGAATTTGCTCCAGATAATAAACAGCCAGCATGACTTCTTCGATGTAAGCATCGTGATCAGTTAACTGGGGATATTTGCCAAAGACCTTTTCGAAGTTCTCCAGGCCATCCACAAACAACGTCTGAGCCTCAGACACTTGTGTCTTTCCGTCCTTATCCTGCCAGTTGGAAATCTTACCTTCTGAGTAAGCTTGCTTCCCAAGATAGATCGCTTTATGGGCATCAACGGTCAATGGATCGCGTTCGCAGTCAGCAAAGTTCTGCCAAAACCGATAGTTGACCATCTTGACGTTTTGTTCCCACACTTGCTGTTGCTTGGTAACAGTAACGCCGTTTTCTTTCGCCATCGACTGAAGCTCGGCAAGTGAGCTATTCAGCTTGTACCTGATGTCATCAAGTCCCAGAAAGACGTCGTAGCCGTAAACCTGAGTCCACTCGTTGTAAGCTTTGTCCCAGGCTGATCGGTTTTCTTCACCAAACTGGCCCTCAGACTGAATGGCTGTCGCATAGTCAAACAAGGATCGAGAAGGGCCCTGGCGAGCAAACACGTGCGTCATGCCTTCAATGCGATAGGTTTCGTCTTTTTCGTTGGCATCCACAAACCAGTCGTGAGCCACAAGATAGTTGTCTTTGCCTTGCGGGTTGATTTCCGGATCTGCTGTTCCGTTAAATCGCTTGTCGTCCGGGTCGATCACAAAGAACTTGCGGAAGTATTTCTTCTCGTCAGAGTTGCCGAACTTACGCCCCATAAAGTCACCAACGTTGTGGTACAGAAACGTTGCCGTCTGGTTTCGATTGGTCCCAAGCTGCAGGAACTTGATCCCTTCCTTCACCCAATAAAAGCGGTCAGCAACCTTGTCCCATTCGCGTGACACGTTGAAGGCCAGATTCCATCCCTGAAACTTCCAGATCTCAACATAGTGAGGCTGAAGTTTAATGATGGAATCGACAGTCGTCTTCAGCTTGGCCCAGTCCTTCTTTTCCTGATAGTCCAAAGCTTTCAGATGCAGAACACCAGCAGCAGGACCACGAAGTCCCAGCAGTACCAGATTCATCGCAGCGCTGGACGGATCGATTTCGCCAAGCGTACTTTCACCAAGGTCGTATTCGACTCGCATCTGAGCCAGCTTGCCGCCGGAAACCGCGTTTCGGGTACCTGGAATTACGTCGTCAGACGTAGGAGCACCAAGATAAACGATCGGAATCAGCAGCAGCAGCACGCAGCCTGCATAAACCAGTTTGCGTTGTCTTGAAGTAAGATTGTTCATTTCGCTTCCAACTCTCGGAACTTAAGACAGGCCGCACCGATGATCACACACGGAATAAGAAAACCGACAAAAGTCATTATCGCTGGCAACACTGATGTTGACCAGGGGACATCGAATCCATTTTCGATGTAGGCCGATGCTTCACTGAATGTACTGAAGTCCGGGATGATGTTACTTGCGATTTTCAAAATCCCGTTTACTCCCCAGTCAAGCCCCTTCACAACCGCTTCTGTTCCTTCGTTCGCATCGATACCCACACTTGGGTTTCGGTGCTGGAAGATCAACATGGCAGATTCAACCATACCGCCGCCTTCCTGAGAACCAGCGACGATCTTCAACATCAACTGATGGAAAAACTGGCCGATCACGAAAATCGTCAATGTAAAGAAGAACGAAACCGGTCCCTTTACAACGCAACTTGCGGTAACACCCAGCACAATCACAAGCGACAACATCAACCCAATGTTCAACAGTGCTTTACTGAAGCCAGCCAGGAATGACCGATCCGGCAGTCGCAGAAACAAGTCAGCTCGTGCCATTCCGATAAACATCTGATCGTTCAGACAAGCCACTTCAACACGTAGATAATCGTTAACCGTAAGGTCATCGAAAATGTCGGCTTCCATTTCCCAGCCAGCGGTGTCGCGAGAAATCAACTTTTCCTCTCGCACCAGTCGGTCAAACAAACGCAACCAGCTGCTGCCGTCAGCAATTTCCACTTTGTTGCCGTCAACCTTCAGTGTGCCAGCATCGATTTCAGACTTCACAACATCGAATACCAGTTCTGCGTTAACTGGACTTACACCGTGATTTTCTGACAGTTCGTCAACCAGGCCGGAAGAAAGTTCTCCACCGTCTGCCAGCTTGCCTGCTTCGCTGATTCCTGAAACAACCTTGGCAAGAAAGCGAGCGGTGCCTTCGTAGTCAGCAACGTACTTCAGCTTGCGAGGGTAGGTAATAAAGTCATCGCCTTCGTGATATTCAGAAACACGAAACGGCTCCAGCGGAACTTCAAGCTTGGGCATGCTTTCAAACATATCATCGGCGCGTTTTCGAACGGTTTCCGCCAACGAGGCACAGGCACGCGACAATTCAGAATAGCTGGCAGCATCGCCTGTCTTCACCGAATTCGCAGCATCACCGAACACTAGAAACGCATCCGCAACATCGCCTAAATCAGCATCTTTAAAGTTGCGAAGTACAGGAACGACCTGAACAGCACAGGAAATCGCTACCTGTTGACAGTCAACCTGAGGGAAGTCAGCAGGAGAGGACTGCATACGCTCAGCAGCAGCGTCCAGCAGTTCTGCAGCACTCTGGAAATCGCCGGCTCGAAGAGCCTCAGCAACTTCACGCAAACCGGCACCAACTCCGAACGAAGAGAAAGCCTCTTCACGCATATTTTTCACAAGAGTGTACTGAGCTTCGAGCCCCTGTTGAATTGTGTCAGCACTTCCCTTGATCGTTCGAAACGCTTCAAAGCGAGACTCAAGACGCAGTTCGTTTCCAAGCTTTTCCGGAGTGACTTCGTTGAACATCCACACCGCTCGGCAGCGTGAGTTGCCTTCCACAAAGGATCGGTACAACCACGGATCACCAACGTTAAGCCCCTGCGAAGTGGGCATGCCCTGACGATCGAGAAAGAACAGGCCACCATAAACTGGCACACGACACGTCAGGAACTTTCCTTGATCAAGATCTTTAGGAGCCTGTCGTTCAATCCAGATGTAACCAACGGTTCCCATCAACAGCAGAATGACGGTGCTCATGATCGAAAAGCCCAACATTCGGCCAAGCACAACTTCAACTCGACGTGCAGGCTTGGTGACCACCGTATGCAGGCTGCGAATCCGAATATCTTCCGGAATTCCCCAGCAGCTAAGAAACATCACGACTGGCAGAATCAACCACGAAATCGTGGTCAACATAAACGTGATATGTACGTTGATCTGCAGGTCAGACCGATCGTTACTGTCTGTTAAAAACCAGCCGGCAAACATCAACAAGACGGCGAATACGACGAATACAAGCAACGCTTTGCGTCGCCAGGCTTCTTTCAAAGTCAAAGACGCCAACGCCCAGACACGGCGTGGTGAAATTGAAGCCAGTTCTTTGAAGAAACTGCTGATTCCATTGGAGAACAGCCCACCTCCTCCGCCGCCGGCAGAAGCGAAAGAACCGACAAGTCCCAGCAGGATGCCCAGCCCGGCAATGATACCGACAAGACTCAGCCAGTTTTTCAGGCCAAGGCCGATGTTATAGGGTGTTGGATCGAAATCCATGATAAGGCTGTTCCGAAAATCGTTGAAAACGAAGAACTAAATTGCACGCACAAATACACCAGCAGAACTAAGAAGCATCTCCACTTTTGCCGGTGTCTGCGGGTTGAGTTGCCGCCATCTCTTCTGCGGTAAACCGACGTCCAGGACGTTCGCCGCTTTCTCGCACTGTTCGCAGAAACAGCTCTTCCAGGTCGGCGCGAGGCTTTTGAATCAGGCTGTCTTTCATGCCGTGCTTTGCCAACAGAGCTTTCAGCTCTTCGACGCCTTCGTCGCTGAGGTTGCCTGTGCGAATCTGAGTTTCGCCGCGTAGTTCCAGCAGCTCATCAACGCCGCCCAGAACTTTCAGCTCTCCCTGATACAACATTGCAATTCGGTCGCTCACGTCCTGAACATCCGCCAGCTGATGACTGCACAAAACAACCGTTTTGCCTTCATCCTTCAGCTTCAGAATCAGGTCCTTCATTTCGCGAGTACCAATCGGATCCAGTCCGCTGGTTGGTTCGTCCAGAAGCACCAGTTCGGGATTGTTGATCAAGGCCTGAGCCAGACCAATTCGGCGAGTCATCCCTTTGGAATACTCTTTCAACTGACGCCGACGAGCATGGTCAAGGCCAACCATCTTGATGAGTTCGTCGGCTCGCTGATTACGTTCAGCCGCACTGATATTGAACAGACGACCGTAGAAATCCAGCGTTTCGTCGGCGTTTAGAAATCGGTACAGGTACGATTCTTCAGGCAGGTAACCGATTCGCTCATTCTTGGCGACGTCGGATGCTCGCTTACCCAGAATCTTGATTTCGCCCGATGTTGGAAACAGCAGTCCCAGCAACATCTTGATCGTGGTTGTCTTGCCAGAACCGTTCGGCCCCAGCAGACCAAACACTTCTCCTTTTTTTACATCCAGACTCAAACTTTTGACCGCCTGAACCTTTTTCCGGCCCCAGAAATCCCGGTAAACCTTCGATAGGTTTCTGATTTCGATCACGTTTTCCTGAGTCGACATGTGCTGCTTCTTTTCAACGAATGCGAGTAAACACTGCAGTTTTTGGCTGAAAGGGCGATCTGACTTGCTGACAGAAGGCCCCGCATACCGGGGATACGCCCGAAAACGTGCGAATGTTTGTGGAATTCAGAGAATTCCGCCGGTCTGGCAACAGACGAACCTCCAGACGCTGACAAAACCCGGTCACGGGCGTTTCCAAATGTCGTCGTGCATCAAATTTGAAGTCTGTCTAAACTGCCTCACTCATTTCTGCATTCACCCCTGATTCCGGAACCCTCCCGACCGTGCCACCAGTCTCCGGAACTGCCTGACTTTGCATAATTTGTGATCGCAGGACATCCAACAATCACCTGATGCCCAATCACCACACACCCGCTCCGGAAGATTCCGGGTGGTTGCGAAACATGATGGAACTTGCCATCGCGTTCGTGATCGCCGTGATGATGCTGCGCGGTTTCCTGTTGGAAGGCTATTTGATCTCCACAGGATCGATGGCTCCCGGATTGCGGGGATTTCACAAACAACTGAAATGCCCGTCGTGCCAATATGAATTCGCGTTTGGTATCAACTTTGATGAATCCGTCGACGCCCCCAGCGAATCTGAGAACCGGCTTTCTGAACATTACGCAACGTGCCCAAACTGCGGACAAGCAAACATCAACGCCAAAGCAGCGCCGGCCGCGTATGGTGATCAATTGTTGGTTCACAAGGGAGTTTTCGATTTCCGACGACCTCGCCGCTGGGAAACCGTTGTCTTCTTTAATCCTGCGAGTCCGGGAGAAGCGTACGTCAAACGCGTGGTTGGACTTCCGGAAGAAACGCTGCAAGTGCTGGACGGCGACCTGTTCATTGAAGGCGAAATTGCTCGCAAAGATCTGGCAACGCAGCGAGACATGCGGATCGGCGTTTTCGATCTCGCTTATCGCCCCAGCCAGAACGAATGGCAAATGCCATGGCAGCTTGATCCTGGCTGGTCGCTTTCCGACAGCGGTCTGTCGTGTGACGCCACGGAAAAAACAGAGTGGCTTCGGCTGCAAAACTGGCGGTGGGCGGGAGGCAGTCATGTCACAGAAGTTCCCCTGTCAGCCCCCAATGCTGAAGAAAGCTGGAAGAAATGCGAGCTGGAATTAAACTCGCGCCCGGTGTCGTGGATGACTCGACTGGAATTTGACAAAGAACGCCAACTGCTGCGGCTGCGCGGAGTAATGCCATACGAAATGCAGCGAGACCTGATCAGCTGGGGCGATTCCGAACAGTTTCGCGCGGCCGTGTATCGACTGGGAGCGTTGTCGCACTTATGCCCGGTCACCGATCGCTACGGCTACAATTCCTTGGTGTCATCTCCGGAATTTCCCGTTAGAGACCTCATGCTGGACACCACTTTAACATGGCAACAGCCTGACTCGCCAGAATTGATCTCCGTTCGCATGCCGGTCGATGCCGACGTGTATCATCTGAACCTTCAGCTCCGCACGCTGTCCGCCACGCTGACATCTGAAATTTCAGGGCAGGTTGTTCGAGCCGGCAAATTTGCGTTGTCCGTCGACAGCCCCGAAAACCGCAGCCAGCTGCAAATTGAAGTTTCAAACTTCGACCGCCGGCTACTTGTTGCAATCAACGGTAACCAGATGCTTGAGGCCGTTGACATTCCGGTGGATGCCGACGAAGCCAAAGCCGCAGAACGCCAAACAGGAGATGGCCTGACTTCCCCTGACGGCAATGACGCTGCAAAAACCGCCCGATTGCTGAATCAGCAGGCACGTCTAGGCCTGGCAGTCACAAACGGCAAGGCCCACATCAAGACGTTGCGGCTGTTTCGAGACGTCCACTACACGCCCGGTCGTCGTAAGAACGGCGTCGATGAACCGTTTCAGGTCTCAGAAAACAACTATTTTGTTCAGGGCGACAATAGCCCCGTATCGTCCGACAGCCGCAACTGGCCGAATCCTGAAGTGCCTCACCATTTACTTGTCGGGAAACCGTTTATCGTGCATTTGCCCTCAAAACCCGGCAAACTAACGGTCGGTGGTGTGCAATTGCCAATCCGGATACCTGATGTTGATCGAATTCGTTACATTCATTGAACGGAAAAGGGGCCTTCTTCACGAAGTCTGCCAGCTTAACGAAACCGCAAGCCAATGTTATTCGGATGTTTCAATTCTTAAGCGAGGTCTCCCTTACGATCGCCTCGAAATCAGCAGCAGGTTGCCTCGGATCTCAACAAACATAATACTTCCCAACTTTAACGGCTGCTCAGCATTGCTGTGGTTCGGCTTTACGGAACTTCGTCAGAAGTCCCTGCCGCAATCCTCCATAAACCATCAACGTAACCGCTCATCACTTATCAGGCTTTCATAAACTTAATACTTCCAGCTCGGCGACGAATAGTTGACTGTAAGCACCGTCTGACACTTCGTTAATAATGCGACGCAGGCAATTGCTCAGGACACGAAATTTCCGCCAACGGAACATTAACGCACACAATCGTCGTTTCACCTGGCTTCAAGTCAGGTGCAGACGATTTTCTAATTGAAGACGCAACATGGCATCCAAGAAGAATCCGGAAACCAGCACAGAGCCTTCCTCGGAAGCATCGCCGGCCAAGGCTAAAGCGAAGAAAAAGAAACCTGCGGACGGCACACGAGAAACTGTCGAATCGATCGCCATCGCCTTCGTGCTGGCCTTTCTATTCAAAACATTTCAGGCCGAAGCCTACGTCATCCCCACCGGTTCCATGGCCCCTACGTTGTTCGGGCGTCACAAGGAGGTACAGTGCGACGGCTGCGGGTTCAAGTTTGCTTTGGGTGCCAGTTCTGAAGTCGATCAATCCAGCGGACGCTTAGACTGGCGAATCACCACGGCTTACTGTTCAAACTGCGGCAAGCAGAACAACAACGTGGCGGATGCCCCCGTCTTTAACGGTGACCGCATTCTTGTGAACAAGCAAATTGATGAATTCAAGCGGTTCGATGTCGTCGTCTTCAAGAACCCCGAACAACCACACGTCAACTACATCAAACGATTGGTGGGCTTACCCGGTGAAACGATTCGGATTCGACAGGGAAATCTTTGGGGGCTTTCTAAGGGAGAAGATTCGTGGAAGATCCTGCGCAAAGATGATCCATTCATACAAAAGGACATTCAGCTAACTGTTTACGACGACAATTTTCCAGCTCCAACACTGCTGGAACTGGGCTGGCCAGAACGTTGGGCGGCATCGGCGTACGGATCAGGAAATGATTCCGTGGGCAACTGGCGTCCCGTTGAAAACAGCTGGACGGCCGACGCAAATGCCAGAACATATCGTTTTGACAACAATGCTTCGGAAGCGGAATGGCTGCGATACCGCAACTTCCAGCCTCACGCGTCCACCTGGCCGCGAGACGACCAGGTTGCCCCGGATTTGCCGATGCCGCAGGCTTCGTTGATTACTGACTTCTGCAGCTTCAACGCCTACGATGCCGGATACAATCAGGGAGGAAATGCTCGAGGCTACTGGGTGGGCGATCTGACCATTAACGCGTCAATCGAACTCGAACGTATTGAAGCCGACAGCGAACTGATTCTGGAACTTGTCGACGGACCTCAAACGTTTCGCTGCGTTGTAAGCCTTTCTGACGGAACAGCAAACCTGGAAGTCGTTTCCGGCGATAACCGTGAAGCCACCACACCGATGGCATCCGGAAAGACGGCGATGTCTTCAACCGGAACTTACGATGTTACCTTCGCCAACGTTGACGACCGAATTTGCCTGTGGGTGAACAACAAGCTGATTGAATTCGACGCCTCCACAGAGTACACCGGCTCCGATGTGCCTCAGCCAACAGGCAATGACCTTGCCCCCGTGGGCATTGCCATTCGAAACGCAACAGGAATTGCTTCTGACCTACTGCTGCAAAGAGACATCTACTATCGCAACGACCTTATTCAGTTTGATGTCAGTGACGGGATTTGCGTCAATCTGGCCTATGAAAACAACTACCGGCGAGACGAAGTCAACAGCCAGACACATAATGAAATCGAAAACGATCTGGACAGCCAACTGACGAACCCAGCCGCCTGGGCTGCGTCCTACGCTAAAGAATCAGCCGTTCAAATAAGCAGTTTTGGTAAGTACGGCGAATACGAATTGGCTGACGATGAGTACCTGATGTTTGGCGATAATTCATCCATGAGCAAAGACAGTCGCCTGTTTGACTATGAAGCTCGCCCCATGAACGGAATTTTCAGCCATCGCTACGCTGTTCGAGAAAAAGACCTGATCGGAAAAGCTCTGTTCATTTTCTGGCCTCACGGAGTACCATTCCTGAATGACGGCAAGGGAATTCCGGTTTGGTACCACAAAACTCGAGAAGGTAAAAAGGCAGAAGATTACCCATCTTTCCGAATTCCGTTCTATCCAAACCTGACCAGAATGAAGAAGATACGTTAACTGTCAGCTCGAATGGTCTGAGGCACTGCCTCGTTAGAGTTCTGATCGCCGCGAACATGTTCACATTGAGTCTAGTCTTCTGAGCGACGTAGTCGCGTTTCTGAGCGGTAGCTCAATTGGTCTGAGGCACGGTCTTGTTAGAGTTTTACTTAAAATGATGCGCGTGCCGTGTGCGCATGTTCATCGTAGCGA
Source organism: uncultured Planctomycetaceae bacterium (assembly GCA_937916515.1). GTDB lineage: Bacteria > Planctomycetota > Planctomycetia > Planctomycetales > Planctomycetaceae > Fuerstiella. Next base: position 19,640 of record CALFSX010000326.1, read on the forward strand.
CAACGGAGTGGCTCGGCGATTCATGCGTTCCACGTCTTCCTACGTGCCGCGCCACCGGGTGAAGGGCGAAGCCCTTGATAAGAAGTTGAAGAGAAGGATTCTCTGATGTCTTTGTTGGTATGCGAAGGATTAGTCAAAGACTATCCAGGAAAACGCGCTGTCGATGGAGTTGACTTTAACGTCAACGAAGGCGAAATCGTCGGACTTCTGGGACCAAACGGTGCCGGAAAAAGCACCACCTTCCGCATGGCCTGCGGACTTGCCGCTCCCACCAAAGGACGCGTGCTGCTACGAGGCAAAGACGTTACGCAATGGGCCATGTTTCAGCGAGCTCAACACGGGCTGGGCTATTTACCTCAGGATTCCAGTATCTTCGCCAAGCTTTCGGTGGAAGAAAACATCATGGCAATCCTGGAATTCCGAGGCCTCGGCCGCAAACCTTCCAAAGCCAAAATTGACAAGTTGCTGGGTGAGTTCGGTTTGCTGGACAAGCGACGTCAACGATCAGGATCGTTATCTGGTGGAGAACGTCGCCGCCTGGAAATCGCTCGAGCACTCGCCAGCGATCCTCAGATTCTTTTGCTGGACGAACCTTTCACCGGAATTGACCCGGTGACCATTCACAGCATTCAGGACATCATTCACGGATTGAAAGACCAGGGCATCGCCATTCTGCTGACCGACCACCGCGAACGCGAAACTCTGACAATCACAGATCGCAGTTATATTATTTGTAGTGGGCAGGTTTTGGTTTCCGGAAGTGCCGAACAGGTCTTGAACGACCCTAGAGCCATTGAAAGCTATTTTGGAAAACGCTTTGACGCAAGTTCGATTATCGATGGCCGAGACAGTTTCAGGAAGTCTGCGTAGTTGCCGAATTTGGCGCTGTTGAATACAGTTGTAATGGGAGCTGAAGCGAGATGAGTGCTGGTTTTGGAGAAGACAGCCCGGTTGATGCAATTACTTCGCGTGGACGCGACTGGCCGTGCCTGCAACAGTTTGTTGTATTTCTGGAGAATAAAGTCGGTTCTCTGCACCAGTTGTTGCGAGGAGTCGAGCGCGACGATTTAAAGATTATCGCGCTCTCCATATTGGACTCTGCTGACAGCGCAATCGCACGCCTGATTACCAACAACTACGAACGTGCTCGCGAATTGCTGATCATGACAGGACTTCCCTTTTGTGAAGTCGAAGTGATTGGCGTGATGTTGCCCAAGACCGACCAGCCTCACGTAAAGGTGCTGGGCAGCCTGATGTCAGCCGAACTCAATGTACACTACATTTACCCGTTGATGTATCGCCGCAACGGTCGAGGCGCAATGGCGGTGTACGTCGATGAAGTTGACGAAGCGCTTCGCGTATTAAAAGAACAGTGCCATGAGTTCGTGACGGAAGATGACCTCATGGATTATGACGACCTGTTCGGCTAACACCATAAGGCCGTGCATTTGCTGAAGACCGTCAATCGAAGAGGTGAAACTAAATGATGGCAATGTCCCGCCCAAGCCGTTTCAAATGTTTCCCGGCGTCCGCAGCATGGATGGCCCAATCACCCTCTGCCCGCCAACGCATGCAGAGTCCCGCAACGCTGCTGGGCGTTCTTCTGGTACTGGTCGTTGCTGAATCCGCGTGCGGTCTCGACACCATTCAGGTTGAATCGTTACCCCCGGAGTCATCGCTGCACGGTTCGGTCGAACACCTTCGCAGCACGCTGGTGGAATCCGGCGACCAGGGGCGATTGCTGGGGCTCGCTCAACGCCACCTGGAAATCGGCAATCGCGATATCGCCTTTCAGGCACTTCTGGAACTGTTTGCTCAGGACTCTGATTCCTTCACAACCGTATCAGCCACTGGAGAAACACAAAGTTCCTATCGAGCGGCCTTGCAACTGCTGATGAGTTCCCATTTCCAGGTGCGTTCAGACTGGGCCACCGCCGTCGAACCTCTGGCCGCTGCCGCCATCAAAAAATCCAAGAACGATCCCGATGCGATGTTAAGCATCGCACAAAGATTTCCGTTAACCAACAGTGGCATGCAGATCATGCTGGCCCGAGCCCTACTGGCCAAAACGCGTGGACAACACGGGCTTGCCGCTGCAATCGTCAGCGATCTTCAACACGATTATGCAGACATTTTCAGCCGCGAACTCAGCCGCTATCCTGCAATTTCGAAATGGCAGGACACACACCATTCGGAAACCAGAATCGCTGGCAGCCCCAATACGGCTCCACCGCCAAACTTAACTTTACCGTGGCCAAAACCGCTTTGGACCTGGACAGAATCAATCTGGAAGTTTCCCGGTGCAAGCGTCTTTGGCGGCCTTCACCTACCAGAAAACCGTTCTGCATTTGCGGCAAATGCATGGCAACCGTTTCTGTCTGAAGACACATTATACGTCCGCACACCTGTTCACGTGCTTGCATTCGACAAGCACACTGGACGCATCAAATGGTCTATCGAAACGGACACCGTTGATGGCGATGTCGACCTTGCCAACATGCCCGAAAACCTTCTGGCCAAAGGCAGCAGCAGCCTTGAACAACTGCTGCAAACGGAAACGCTGGGATCGGTTACTGCAACTGAACAGTACGTGTTCTTCATCGATCACTTCAGACGTTTTTCCGATCGATATTCCATTGGAAGATTCGGCAACAATCCGATGTGGCGCCAACAGCAGTTTAATCAACTGACTCTCGATTCGAATTCAACGGAAGCCCCCGATGGTCATCGACTTGTCGCCGTGCGTTTGACACCTCAGCCGGAAATCGCGTGGGTCGTGGGCGACAGTCCCAACTTCAACTATCAACTTTCGCCTCCATCAAACGCACCTCAATCGCCCCCGACGAAGCCTGAAACCAGCGAAACGCAGCAGCCGGATCAGCAGTCCCCGCCTGCATCAAGATTTGCCGGTCAAAGATTCTGCGGAGTCCCACTGGTTTACGACGAAATGCTGTTTGTGTTATCCGACGACAAGGAAGTCGTCAGGCTGAATTGCATCGACAAATCGACCGGTCGATTCCTGTGGCAAAAACCACTTGCGTATGGAAACGAAACCACCAGCCAGACCATGGGACGTTTTATTGTCACTCCGGAACAGGTACGAAATGCGTCTTTGTGCGCCGTCGACGGCCATACAATTATCTGTGCCCTCAACAGCGGTACCGTCATTGGAACTCGAATCGTTGACGGCCAGTACCTATGGGCGACGAGTGTTCGCGACGAGCTGGAAAGTGGGCTGAATGCAGGCAATCAACGCCGATTGCTTAACGCACTGGCCATGGCAACCCGCGCCGTCCCTTCGTTTCGTTCCCATCCGGTTGTGGTCCCGGGGCAGCTCATCTGGGCGGCCCCGTTTTGCAGCACAGTTCAATGCCTGAAGACAGACACCGGCGAAATACAATGGAAGGTGCCTCGCGCAATCGCCGCCATGGGCGAACTGGAGGGCAGCACCGATCACTACGCCGTGGCAAGCACAAGCAAACAGGTCGTGATGATTGGCCCTCGGCACATTCGAGCATTAAGCACCGCCACAGGAGAACAGCTTTGGCTAAGCCCGCTACAGGCACAGAGCGGTCGAGCATTCTGCAGCGATGACGCGTGTCTGGTTCCGTTATTGGATGGCACTCTGGCCAGCTTCGATCTGGCCACAGGTCTGCAAAGGGAAACGTCAACCACGATGTTTAATCGACTGTCCTCGGAATCTCCGGGAACCGTCGTGGCCGACAAAGATGTCGTTTGCGTCGTGAGTCCCACTGAAGTCACCGTCACCTCAACGATTGCCGCCTATCAACAAAACATCGAAGCGATTGAACGGCAGGCCAACAGCTCCACAGTGTCCGACGCATTCCGCATGGACATGGCAACCACGCATTTGATTTCCGGCGACTTCACCAGCGGAATTCAGGAATTAACAGCCATCACTTCAAGTTCAGTCGACCGACAGGTGAGTGCCGACGCAACAGATCTTCTGGCAGAAACACTGTTGTCTATGTTGCGACAAAGCGAGTCATCATCCACTGCCAGCAAGTTGCCCCACACGGACTTATCCCGCACAGAACTATCGCAACAACTGGCCGAACTGACGCTGAATCCGGAACAGAAACTTCGATTGGCTCTACTGCAGCCAAACGCTGAAATACTCACAGAAACAGCCAAAATTGACGGTGAACCGCTCAACATAAGACTTGCCCCAGACTGGACTGTTCGTGCTGATGTTGCCGCATGGAATACGCTGCCACCTCAGCAGGCCGAACTAATTGCACACTTTGATCCAGCAAAACACTTATCGCTGTCCCAGATCGAACACGCAATTCTGTTTCCCAAACATGTAGGTTCCACCCAGCAGCAGTTGAGCTACGCTCAGCAACTTTCAGCCGACCATCGCGACGCGGCCGCAGAGCTCTTTTTGCTATCCGCGTTTGAAGCCGCACCGCTGGAAGATAAAAGCAGGATTCGAGACAGCATTTCCAGCCTCAGAAATTCATTCGCCACAAAGTTGGAAGGCGATCTGCTTCCAACTGTGCCTGACAAGTGGGATATCAAAATTGAAGAAACGATGAAGCTGTCCACAGGAAGTCAGATCGCAGCCGCCATTGGTGTGCGCCGACGCATTGCCGATGTACCGGACTGGTACGGCCAGAAACTGTTTCTCACCAACCGTGAAATGCTGGCAACAGATTTCCATAACGGTGTTGTCACAAATGCCACCAAACTTCCAGCTTCCGCAGATCCCGTCTCCACTGACTACTCATTTGCAACACCGTCGCTGATTCCTCTGACCAGCGAAGACCATGTCGGAGTCGTGTCTCTTCTGAACAACGGCGGCCCGAAATTGCTGTGGTGGAAACGAGTTGAACGACCGGAAGCTGATGTTTCTGCAATTGACGTCGCATCGTTTGGTTCAAATTATTTAACGGTTTCAACAGCGAGCCAACTGATTTGCTATCACCCGGCCACCGGAAACGTACTTTGGAACAGACGTATTTCAACGGATTCAGCCAGGCAGGGGATGTTTCAACGAAAGGCCAGATTCACTGGGGACGGGCAGGCAACCGGAATTTTGGGGCACAATCTCAACAGCAGTGAAGTCATCCGCACTCAGGATGGCAAACGCCTTCAATCCATTGCACTGGAAATCCCACGTGGCCAGGCTCCCATCACTTCTGGACGACGCCTGCTGTTTCAGAAAAACCAGACGCTGGTGTTGATCGATCTGCTGACCGGCGAAAACATGTTGGCGGATGAACCAGAACTTTCCGTTCTAAGAGCGGGCCAGGCTTGGCTTTTGAAGGATCATCGAGCAATCACGATTTCCGCCGAACTTGACGTACTGGTTCTGAATTTGCAAACCGCAAAAACGGAAATCAAGGTTTCGATCGAAGGAATCGTACAACCGACTGAAATCATCGGCATGACGGCCGTTGAAACACACGGCAAGCTGTTTGTGTTGCTGAAAGATGCTCAGACAGCTCGGTCAATGCGTTCAGCAGCCTCGGACGTAGGTGATCCCCGGCTGGATTCCGGAAGACTGGTTTGCATCGACGTGGCCACTGGCAAGCTACTCTGGCACCGCGACAACCTTCCGTGCGTCATGCCGGAAATTCGGGGCGACGCCTGTCCCGTGCTGATTTGCTGGGCTTTCCAGCATCCGCAATACCAGTGGGAACAGCGAATTGGGCAACTTCGCAACGACGATGACGATCGCGACGAACGAGCAAGCCTGGTACTAACGATTCTGGACGCTGCTACCGGCAAGCAGCTTCATGAACAGACGAACCTGGGCACGGCTGAACCACTTCGATGTGTGCATGACGCTGCTCATCGGCGAATTACCATCGAAACGCAAACATCGCTGATCGACGTGACCTACGCCGCAGTCCAGTAAGTCTGACTCCCCTGTACAGGCAAATGACTATTGAATAATGGAGAATGAAAATTGCAAATCGAGCGGAAGTTCGCGAACTTGTGCGTCCGCAAGCTTCTTTGGTCTCTTAGCCACAAAGCGTCAGAACTCGGTTTCGAACAGTTCCCGCATCCCCCCTCTTCCATTTTTCAATTTCCATTAATGATTAGTCATTAATCATTTTCCTTCCTCACCAAGCCAATGCAAATCTCCCGCGTCAGGCAAGCATCTGCCGTTATTGCACCCGAGGCTCTGTCTCTCAGGCAGTCAGACTTGCAATGTTGCAGCCGATTTGCCAGGCCTGATCTGCGTCTACGGGGCTGCAGTCGTTCACGTTGAGGTAATTGACAGAATGTGGCCAGCACATCCGTTGACCGATTCACAGCATCGAATACACTCGGTAAATGAAACGGAAAAAGGTCACAACACACTTTGAAAACCTGCTGAAATCCGCAAAACGCCTTGCCGATCTTGAGAAAGCTCGCGCTATTGTTTTGCTGTGCGAAGATGCGTTCGACTTCAAATTGATGAAGAAGCTGCTGCGAGGCGTTCCGTTGCTGATCGCGGCTGAAGATCCTGACATCCAGAAAGCCGTTGTGGCCGATGGTGTTCAACTAATTCCGCTGGAAGACGAACCTCAAACTCGCAGCACTCAGGTTTCACAGATGCTGCTGGTGGCCATTTCTGACGAACTTCTGCAGTCTGGCGACGTCATTGTGGCGGTTTACTCGTCCTACGAAAAAGAAGTCTGCGACACGATCAGCCTGATCCACCTGGCTGATCAACTGGCAAAACTGACGTCTCGCGACCTGCAGCGACTGGAAACTCAGGTCCCGCTGGAAACGCTGCGATGCGTCGTCGATCTGGCCTGCGAAATCGGACGTGAGGGCAGAGAAGGAAAGTCGGTTGGCACACTGTTTGTCGTCGGCCAACATCGCAAAGTCATGTCGCTGTCTCAGGAACAGGTCCACGATCCATTCCGCGGTTACTCTCGATCAGAACGGCTGATCAAAAGTCCTCGCGTTCGTGAAAGCATGAAAGAACTGGCTCAAATTGACGGAGCGTTCGTGATATCTGCGGACGGCGTGGTTCAGGCGGCTGGTCGACACCTGCGAGCGTCCGCAGACGACATCGTGCTTTCCAAAGGACTCGGTTCACGTCACTGGGCGGCGGCTGAAATTTCCAAAGCAACGGATGCGATTTCCATCGCGGTTTCTGAATCAACCGGAACCGTTCGAGTGTTCCAGAATGGTCGAGTCGTTCTGCGAATCGAGCCGATGGATTCAAACATGAAATGGACGGACTTCGAAACCGAACCACCAGAATCAGCAAAGCCCTGAGATTCATGCCAGACAAACGGTGCTCAGCAACTTAGACTACTTATTGCGGCGGACATGTTCACATTGAGTCAAGTTTTCAGAGCGACAACGGAGCGTTTCCGAGCGGTCGCTCGAATGGTCTGAGGCACAGCCTCGTTAGAGTTTTACTTAAAATGATGCGTGCAACGTGCGCGCATGTTGGTCGTAGCGACAACGGAGCGTCTCGGCGGTTCGAACGTCCTACGTCTTCCAGCCAACCACGCCACCGGGTCAAGGGCGAAGCCCTTGCTGGGTTAAAATCAAGTACAAGAAATCCCTATGCAGACTACTCCCGTCACATCAGCTCAGTTTTCAAAATCAGTTCTTGCGGTCCCACCACTGGCTCGCAATTCGAAGTTAGCGATCTGCCCCGACAACAATAAAAAGATTATTCGCCACATTGAAGATGGTGGCGTATCAATGCTGCTTTACGGTGGCAACGCAAATCTTTATCACATTCGCCCCAGCGAATTCGGCCACCTGCTGGATGTACTGGTTGAAGCGGCTGCAGAAGACACATTAGTGATTCCATCCGTCGGTCCAGCCTATGGCACGATGATGGATCAGGCCGATGTGTTGAAAAACTATGATTTTCCAACCGTTATGGTTTTGCCAACCAAAGCCGTTATGACGGAAGCCGGATTGATGACTGGCTTCCGACACTTTGTTGAAGCACTTGACCGGCCAGCCGTTTTGTACATCAAAGAAGAAGGCTATATCAGCCCCGAAGGCGCTGCCGAACTTGTTAACGATGGCCTGGTTTCGTTCATCAAGTATGCCATGGTTCGAGACGATCCTGCAGATGATCCGTTTCTGGATCGTTTGGTAGACAAAGTCGACCCGAAAAAACTTTGCAGCGGCATCGGCGAACAACCAGCTCTAATACACCTGACAAAGTTCGGCTGCAGCGGTTTCACGTCCGGCTGCGTGTGCGTCAACCCGGCATTGTCTCAGAAAATGCTGGCCGCCATCAACGCCAAAGACTACGACCTGGCAGAAGACATTCGTCAGCAATTCCTTCCATTGGAAGACCTTCGCAACGAAATCAACCCCATTCGCGTACTGCACGAAGCTGTTACTCTAAGTGGTATCGCAGACACCGGGCCACACTTGCCGCTGTTGTCAGGAATCACCGACTCAGCAGAAGCTCGAATTAAGACGGCTGCCGTCGAACTGAAGAACCTGTAATCCCACAGCAGCTGTTTCGTTTGCGTTGAACGGGGCTTTCGCCACATCAAGTGAAAGAAGCCCCGTCGGCTGAATTGGCTAAGAACGTCGTACACATGACAGTCCGCCGACGTTGCCACTACAACGTAGCCACTACTGCGTAGCCACCACTGCATCTGCTTCCAAAAGCAGAAGCCGCGTGGAGATATTTTCCGAAGCCACGCCAAAACAATTCGCCACGGCTCTGCGGTATTCCGCCAGTTGAGCACCATAGTGGCTGACCTTCTCGGCGATCCATTCCGTTCGATCGCCGAATAGCCGGTCCGTCTTGAAGTCCAGAATTTCCGCAGCAACCGGCTTTCCTCCAAGCTGCAGCAAAACAAGTCGATCGATCGTGCCTTGAACAATCGCTCCGTCACGTTTCAGAACAAACTGACGTTCCTGTTCGACGCGAAATACCGCGCTGCCGCGTTTGATATCATCCGCATAGGAACTGAACTGAGGCAAGACAGCAACGCCATTCATCGACAGTGACTCAACTGCAGACTTCGTCTGCAGCATTGCGAAGAACTCGGCCAACAGCGGCTTTAAAATTCGTTCCGGAACAAACATATTTCTGACGCAGTCCACTAACCGCTGTTCCGAAGGCAATGGCACGTTATCGTCTGCCAGCCATTCGATCTGTTCAAACCACGCATGAATCAGCGTGCCTTTCGTTCGTGGATCAATCTCGGCCTGAACGCGAGCCGACTTCCGGTCTTCCGTCGGAAGATACAACCGAGTTTCGTCATGACGCGACGGAGCTTCGCGGCGAAGCCCACGCTGGCGTTCTCGCTGAGCAGCAAACTGAATCACGGGAAGTCTGCGCCGTCGCGCGGCCCCTTGTTGTACCGTCGGCTTTACGGTTGTGTGCGGCTGTTGCAGAAACCAATCGGGATCACCCGCTTCATAAATCACCTGGTCTGCAGGAGCCACATGGTCGTCAACCAGTGACGCCAACAAGACTCCTGCAAACGTCGCCGGCGGTTTCTGAGAAGTAATTGGCGGAATAAACATATGCAAAGCATGCACAGCACGAGTCAAAGCGACGTATAGCAAACACAGTGCTTCCGAAACGTCACGCGACACCGTTTGCTCAAAAGCAGCCTGCAGTGATGCTGGCAACAGACTGCGAATGGCACGGTTTCGCCAGATGCAAACCTGATCGGGAGATTCCCCCGGAGCTGGCATTCCGGCAGCCGCGTTAGGCGTCTTAAACAAGCGACCGTCCAGTTCAGGCAACACGACGATTTCAAATTCAAGCCCTTTGCTCTGGTGCACCGTCATTACACGAATCGCGGCGGTTTCTGACTTATTCAGCCGACTGTTTTCTAACAGCTGCACAAATTCCGACGGGTTTAGCGATGGCGAATCATCAAACTTCCAACCTTCAGCGACAATCTGCTGCAGACGCAGCAAGTCGCGTTGACTGCATTGTGGGCGAACGGATTCCGACAGCCACTGCAGAGTTCTGCCGTAGCCGTCGTCCATCAGCCGAGTCCTGATTTCTGCAGCCGCCCTGCAGGCGGCCACGTTATCCTTCCATGTCGTTAATTCAACCAGTCCGGCCAATGGCGAATTCGCCACATGAAAACGAGAAATCTCGCATCCTGGATGACTGGCCAAATGCAGCAGCGAAAGCACAGCCAGAACAGCGGGACTATCCGTCGGTGCAGTACCGCCTTCTTCGCTGGCAGGCACACCCAACAGTCGCAGTTCGTGAACCAACCTGGCAACCGTGTGATTCTTCCGCGTCAGCACGCCGATTTCCGCACCAGGACACTGCTGATGCAACTGCTGAATCTGCTCCGCCACCCAGCGATAATAGGGCACACGGCGCTCTTCCGCCGATTCGCCTTCCAGTTCTGACGAAGTCTTTAATTGAGCAAACCCTGGTAACTTATCATGGACGGTTGAATGAGTTGGAAAGCCCTGTTGCCAGTTGAAGCAGGCGGGGCCGTATTCGCTGAGGTTATCATGCTTGCTAAGATGGTTGAAAACTCGATTCACCGTTTCAATCACACCAACAGACGATCGCCGACTTTGATCCAGCGACGTCGCCTGAATATTCGGCATCGTTTTTTCCACAGCATCCAGAATCTCCGCCACACCACCACGCCAGCCGTAAATGGCCTGTTTGGGGTCACCCACACAAAAGAAACTGGTTCCGTCGGGGTGCTGAGCGATATTCAACGCCAGTCGGCGAAGAACATGCCACTGGTCGGGTGAGGTGTCCTGAAATTCGTCCAGCAACAGGTGCTGCAACGAACTGTCCATCCGAAAATTCATCCGCGCGCCACTGGCGGCGTTTTGCGATCGAGCCAGAATGCGAGTTACGTCATTAAACCCCATCCATCCCTGTTCTGAACGCAAACGAGCGTACTCGCGATCGAAGCGATCGATCAGGTCATACGTAGCCATCGTTTGCTTTGAAACGGTGTCCAGAAGCTCGGCTTTGGCATGTTCAATCAGCCGTGAGTACGCTTCAACCAGTCCCTCCGAAATCTCCTTACCATAAAATTTGTGATCGCCCGTGAAGACCTTTTTGGCAACTCCCGTGTCAATAAACTTATCCCACTGTCCGGCGTGAAACCGATCCAGATCCGTTCGAACAGCTTTCACCAACCGCTGGTCGCCGTACGTTGTTTCGGCAGACACTTCGCGCAAAGCGAAGTCCTGTTCTTTTCGAGTCAGCCGATTAAGCTTCGGGATTTTCTGCCATGCTTCAGCGGTTGTCAGCAGATACAGTTCGTGAAAGTCCTGAACCGTGTCGTCAATCAGGTCTCGAACACTGCGTTTGCTTTTTCCGTTGGCCAGCATTTGCATCAGGCGTTGAGCATCCTTCGGCATCTGCTGCGACAACACCGCATCTATCGCCTGCTGCCGCAGTTTGCGAGCCGAATGCTCATCAATAATCTTCCAGCCTGGCGGCAACCCCAGTTCCAAAGTGAGGCTGCGAGCAAGTTGCTGAAAAAAACTGTCCAGCGTGCAAACTCGCATTCGATGCAGTTGAGCCGTCACGTCGGCCAGTAACGTCTTCGCCAGTTCCTGCGAAACAGGAGCAGGACTCATGAATTCAGCCAACCGTTTGCACTCTGCTGCGTCTTCGGCGGCGTTTGCCAATCGCAACAGAACTCTGCCCAGAATTTCACCGGCCGCTTTCCGAGTAAACGTAGTGGCCAGAATGGCTTCCGGCGGTTGTCCCAAAAACAACTGCTGCAGAAAGTGCCCGGACAGCCGAAACGTCTTGCCACTGCCCGCTGAAGCTCGAATCAATTCATACATGGCCAAACATCCCTGATCGTCCCCAAGCCGCGGTCCGGTGCTGATTTCTTATTGCCGCGCGACACATCCTGCAACTGACCAATCGGACGATTAAACCCCGATTGGTCGCCCAAATGAATGCTTCGCTGCTAACGACATTACGAACAGAAACTCATCCTGAAACGCTATTGTACGATTGCTTCAACCAACCTGCAAATATCCATGCCAAGCAAGGAACAACAACATACGCCCGAAGAGTTTCAGCTAATCAACAAACAGAAACTGCTTGGCATTCAGCAACGCGTGGCAGACTTCGGTCAGATTGTCGACCGTCAGCGGCAAGTTTTGACCAGTTGAGCCTTCCGCAACAAAACTTAACAGCATGTCAATTTCCCGTTGCGAAGCAGGGCGGTTCATCAGTTGAAACCAGGCCTGTGAAAGCACAGATTCCGTGGTACCACCCGACTTCAGCAGTTTCGTCGCCCAGCGATTTGCCTGCTGATTCACGAATTCGTTGTTCAGCATAATCAACGCTTGAGCAGGAACGTTCGAAGTCGTGCGATTTCCGATGGTTGTCACCGGAGGAGGAACGTCAAAGGCCTGCATGAACGGCGAAAGAAAGTTTCGGTTAACAGAAATGTAAATGCTGCGACGACCGTTTCCATCCAACGGACCATCTGCCCCCGGACGACCTCGGCCCTGCATGAAACCAGTCAAATGCACGGGTACGGCTGGGCCAAACTGTTGCTCACTTAGTGATCCCGAAACAGTCAAAATCGCATCGCGAACAGCTTCCCCCTGAAGTCGACGAATGTTTGCTCTGTGAAGAAGCTCGTTGCTCGGATCCTTTAGATCGCCAGCTTCAGAATGTTCGCTACTGGCACGATACGATCTTGACAACATGATTGCCCGGATCATTTTCTTCACAGACCAGCCGTCGTTGCGAAACTTTTCAGCAAGATAGTCCAGCAGATCTGGGTGAGTGGGGGTCTTTCCCAATACTCCAAAGTTATCCGTCGATTCCACAATTCCTCGACCGAACAAATGGTGCCAAATTCGATTAACGGCAACTCGCGGTAGCAACGGATTATCGTCATGCAAAAGCTGTTCGGCCAATTCAAGCCGCCCGCTACCTGTTGCCGGGAGAGTTGCGTTTTTACCGTCACCCAGTTGCAGCGCCGTCAATATATTTCGTTCGGCAACTTCGCCGAGGTTACGATGATTGCCCCGAATGAACACTCGTTCGTTTTCAGCAGTGCCATCCATCATGGCAATCACTGGAATCGGTGCCGGTATTCCATCAGACCTTTGCGTCCAACGCTCGACAACTGCCTGCCATTCGTCAGATCGAGATTCGGGAAGCAGGGACTGAGCCAGCAACACAGCGGCTGCCTGAGACGAAGAACCCACAACAGAATTCAACCAGGCATCGACAAGTTGTTCGTCTGTGCTAAGTGAACCCGCCGCATTTGAGTCTTCACCAGCCTGTCTGACGATTGCCAAATTCAAGTCACTGGCTGACTGTTCAGGCGGAGCAGCTCCAGCGACGTTCGCGAATCGAATTTCCTTTACACAAAACCAACCGTCGCCTTCGTCCAGAAATTCCAGATGAGCACGATGACCCATATATCGATGAATGTCTCCCGCAAGTCGAATCCACTGATCTTCGCCGTTTGTATCGATTGCCTGCCTGGCACCACCAAACAGCAACTCGCTGAATTCGTTCATCACATAGCCGTCAATCACCAGTCTGACGCGAGTCTTCTCGCCAGCGACGCGAATCAGAATCTGCGGGTGCGACAACTCAAACGTTGGACTTGCCAGTGTGCCTTTCAGCTGCTTTGACAACGTTGCAGAACTGACTCCATCCAGCAGGTTTGCCGCTATTCCAGCACCGCGCCATTCCAGCCCGAAACCTGTATCGGGGTCAGACACGGACTGGTTGGAAAATGCCGCTCCACTATGAAACCAGTCGTCGGGAATCTTTCCGCTTAACTTCGCAAACACAGTTGTGTTCGTTTCTGTAATATCGTGATTGGCAACGGATGCCTTCCAACGGTTAAACGTTTCAGCAGTCGTTGTTTTCAGATCAGCCTGTGCGCGAGTTGCCAACAACGACAACAGGCTATCGGAAGAAACTGCAGCCTTGTCACTTAAGGCACGCACCCACGCTGTCAAAACATCGGTACGGCAACCGTATTCGTCGGCAACAACGTTGATATCGCGGCGAGTTGCCGGAACGTCCGGTTGACTGCAGAACACGATATGATCGACATTCACATGTCCCCAGCCGCCGGAATGTTCATCAACAATTTCAATTCGCGCCGCTTTGCCCACAAACTCGGCGACATCCCAAGTGGTTGACACCAATGCTTCGTTGTTTTGCCCAGTCGCCGTTCGCACGGTCTTACCATCAACAACCAGGTTGACGCACGTTTCGTAGGGATGATTGCCTCCGCCAATCAGAAAACGAATGCAGGGCTTTTGAATGGTAAATTCCGCTGAACGCAACTTGCCTTTCAGCGCATCGCTGAGGTTCCATGAATTCACCAGACGGCTTCCCACCCGTCCGGTCAGCTCTCCTTGTCCCGGAAAATTCCCCGTGGCTGTTCCCGTTCCGAATGCCTGGCCGCTGATTTCCCAGTTCGCCAGCGTCTCACTTTCGAAGTCTTCAAAGATAACATCTGCGGACGACGTTTTATCTTTTTCCAGCGGCTCTGCTCGCAGCGCCGTCAGTGCGGCCAAAGCATAGTTGCGAATCTGCCCGGCAGATTCGTCTGTGATGCGATAACTCGCAGCCAGTTTCTGAGCCTCTTCACGAATGCCCGTTAACTCATCAACACGGTGTTCGATTTGCTGATTGCGATCCAGCCACGCCGTTTGCCGCCTGGAACTCTGAAGAAACCCGGCCAGAGCGTAGTAATCCTTTGTCGAAATCGCGTCGAATTTATGATCGTGACAACGAGCACACGCGACTGTCATCCCCAGAAATGTCTTCGAAAACACATCGATCTGGTTGTCAATTTTTCCAGCTTCTTCAGCTCGCACATCAACGGGAGCGTGTTTATCTTCGCTAAGAAACCAGAACCCCGTTCCGATTATTGATTCGTTGAAAGCTTCCGTCGGATGCAGCCGGGACGATGCCAGTAAGTCGCCGGCGATATGTTCTTTCACAAAATCATCATACGGAACGTCTGAATTAATGGCGCGAATCACGTAGTCTCTGTATTGCCACGCGTTGTGCAGAGGATAGTCGAACTCATGCCCCAGCGTGTCAGCGTAACGAACAAGGTCCAGCCAATGTCGCCCCCAACGTTCTCCAAAGTGCGTTGATGCCAGCAACCGATCCACAACTTTCGCCATCGCGTCTTCAGTCGTGGCAGCATCGCCGACAAACGATTCAACCTCCTGAACCGTCGGCGGCAAGCCAATCAAATCGAAGTACATTCGACGAATAAGCGTGTAACGATCTGCTTCGGCGGCTGGCTGAAGACCGGCTGATTCCAGACGATGTTTTACAAACGCGTCAATGGGGTTCCGTTGCCAATCAACGCCTTCAACAATCGGAGCTTTGCCAACGCGAATCGGTTGCCACGCCCAATGCGACTGACGGCGTTGTTCCAGAGGAAATTCGGCAACCTCAACAGCAGCCGCATCCATGCCTTCCGGCCAATGAGCGCCTTCTGCGATCCACTTTTCCAGGATTGCCACTTCCGCGTCTGGCATTCTTGATCGTGGCGGCATTTCGAAACTTTCGTATCGAACGGCTTCCATCAAGATGCTCTGTTCGGGCTTTCCAGGAACCAGCACTGGCCCGCTGTCACCACCAATCAGCATGGCTTTGCGGCTGGACAGAACAAGACTTCCCTTCGGTTCAGCAGACGCCTTGTGGCATTCAAAACATCGTGCTTCCAATAACGGAAGAACCTTTTCCGTCACAAACCGAAGCTGCTGTTCTGTTGGCGGTGGCGTTGCCGATTCAACTTGTTCGTCAGCACGAAGAAGAGGTGTCGCCACAAAACAGCGCAGAGCGACAACCGTCAGTAAAGCAGGGAAGACATATTTCATGAGCGGCGGGATATTCAATAAGCGGATCTACATGGCAGAAACCGTATTGTGTGCGCTTAGCCGCCCATAATTCAATCCAACACGTTTCCAGGCCGCCCAAGGGACGCGATGGCCGAATTCGGTATTCCGATCTGGGTGGCCGTGGCTGGACTGAGCTTGCGAAGGAAACCAAGGTGTCTCTTGCGCACGTCGCTACAACACCAGCCACACTACCCAAATCCACACTACCCAAATCCACAATCATCCATAGACGCAAACGCCTACAGGCAACAACAACGAGAATTTTTTTTGGGGGGGGCCTGATTCCAACACGAACCGGCAAACCTTAATCAACCGTGTGCCCTTGCAAATCAGTTGATTCAGTTGATGTCGTTTCCGGTCAGCAGGTTCTCAATTTCGTCCGCTCGAGCACCGATCTCAACGACACTGCGTCGGATCTCTTCAGCACTCACGGTGGCGCGCGGATAAGTATCCACCATCACAAAACAGGGGCGGCCATCAATATCTTTAATAGAAAGGCCGCCATGCAAAACAACGGCGTTCAGTCGTAATGCGTTTTCGTAAAAGTCCGGACGAGAATCGCAGCACACGCTGTAGATATTCAGCAATCGATCGCCTGCGCGGTGTTCGCTGTTTTCCAGGTAAACCACCTGACTTCGTCCGTTGGGAAACGAAATCGTAACGTGCACCGTCTTTTGTTCAGACTTCCAGGTAATGCTGGGCACGTTGCTAAACGCTTCATAAACCAGCGTGTCCAGATCTCGCGTTGAACCAAGCACAGCTTGCAGCAACTGAGAAATACCTGCGCCATCGCGAGGACGCATCGCTGGGTCTCGTGCCAGCATAAGGCTGACGCACTCTGCAATCTCCAGCGGAATTTCCGGCTGATGACGACGAACACTTTTGTATTCTCCCGTAAGAATCGACGACATCAAAGCGTTCATCGTACTGCCTTCAAACGGATGAACGCCGGTCAGCATCAGGTAATAACAAACTCCCAATGCGAACACATCGCTGGCGGTCGATGCATCCGCACCTTCCAGAAGTTCGGGCGCCATAAAGTGCGGGGTGCCAGCCAGCTTGGCGTGGTTTTTCGAATGAATCTCTTTGGCTAAACCAAAGTCTGCAATTTTGGGATAGCCCGCTGGTGTGACCAAAACGTTGTCCGGTTTCAGATCGCGATGCACAATTCCGATTCGATGCGCGGCCGCCAGTCCATCGGCGATTCCGACCGCCATCTGAGTTGCCCGCAATGGCCCGATGGGGCCGTTGGTATCAATTTCCCGTTGCAATGACTGGCCCGGTACAAATTCCATCTCCAGAAAATGGTGATTGCCCGCTTTGCCAATGGCATGAGTTGTCACAATATTTGAATGCACCAGTGCCGCAGCCGCACGGCCTTCGTTTTCAAACCGTTCGACATAATCGATGCTGCGAGAAACTCGGCGAGGCGAAAGGACCTTCAACGCGCATTGCCGGTGCAGCAGCTGATTGCGCGCCAGATAAACAACACCCATTCCGCCCCGCCCAAGCACGTTCTGGCAGTGGTAGATGTCCACGATCTGCCCGTCCAGCAGGATTTCGTCCAGTTCAATATGCGTTGATGCGGTCGGTTCCGCATCAAGAGGCACAACAACGGTGTCCAACGAAACATCAGACGAATGCTGCGACGGCATGCGGCACCGAGGACACTCGTTTGTGCTTGAAGAAAAAACTTCATTGCAGGCTAAGCAGTAGAGTTTGGACACAAGTCGAGGTCTTCCAAAAGATTCCAGCAGAGTTCAGTTTTAGTGGTCTACGAACAGCAGATTGTAATGTCCCGTCATTCCGACAGCATCGACCATTTAGCGCTGATAGCACAGATTTAGGGTTCACATTTTTCTGAATCCATGCCGCCAACAAATTCGCTTGGGTTGAACATCCGAACGTTGCAGCCACCAAACGCCGGTCACCAACACTTTTGCTGATGCTCCGCAGCAAAAGTCAGGCCAGCAAACGAATGCGACCAGACTTTGCAGCTCGTCAATCTCCCATAGTCCGCAAGTGACTCACGTAAAACTGAGAATTCGAATGTTCGCCACCTTCGAGCGAATCCTGGAACAGTTCGTGGTCAATATCGCGACTTTGCTGAGATTGCCGCCATCTCAAATAGCAAGTACGCGACAGACCGCAAGAACGAGCTCGCCCTATTAGTTGCCGAATCACGAGGCACTTCGCCAGTGCGAGTTAGGGTATTGGCAGGACAACGTGAAAGCTGAAACCTGCATTGACGAAACCCAAAATCGCAAACTGCCGCCGTTGCTCCGCATTCTTGTGGTTGGCCACGCCCAAGCTGCGTTGCCTGGATCGAATTTTCCGCTCAAATGTGGATAGCTGGAAACGAAACTTATCTCCAACACACCCACCACATTACCTGTCAGTCGAAGCCAGAAACACCAGCATTTGGACCAAGACCGGCGCATAAAAAAGCAGCACGATAAGGTCCCCTCAAAGCTCCCAGCTTTCCTTAACGTGCTGCTATTTCTCGTTGTATTTTTGGTTGCGATCGCCTTCTGCGACAGCCGGTTGCGGGGTCAGCGGCAGCGGCTGAATCCCTTAACTCCGGAAACATAGGTCGCAATACTCGGACGTCAAATGGTTGTTTGGCAAAAGATACGAACTACTGAATCTCGACGGGTTGCAACGACTATAGCGATTCTGGAGGCTTTGGAGCTCAGACGATCACCCTTAGCCGTGTTCGAGGGTGCGAATAGACGGTTCAATCGACCTTATTCGCAATTAACGAGGCTTCTATGGGGTGTGAAGTCTTGCGAAAACATGTGCAGGCCAATAACAATCGTGCATCAAGAGCAGATTTTTTTCTATCTCCAGTCCCGTTCTGGGTTTGCGACTTCCGACGCCTTCCGTAATGCAACTAACCTTGATTTCCAATCACGAAGACTTCGCTGAGCTGTGCGACCACATTCGCGAAGCGGGTGTAGTAGCGTTCGACACGGAATTTGTGTCTGAAAGCACTTACCGCCCTGAACTGGGATTGCTGCAGTTTGCCACCGACGAACGATCCGTCGCTGTCGACCCATTGGCAGTGAGTGACCTGTCAATGTGGTGGGACATAATGTCTGACGATCAGACAACAGTGATTGTCCACGGCGGGCAGGCAGAAATTCGATTTTGCCTGCACATGATCGGCAAGCCACCTCGGAAGCTGTACGACATTCAGCTGGCCGAAGGGTTTCGAGGTCGCAGCTATCCACTTTCCTATGCCGCAATTGTGCAGCGGGTTTTGAATCAGCATGTCGACAGCAGTCAAACGCGCACAGACTGGTTGCGGCGTCCGCTATCCAACGATCAATTGAAGTACGCTCTGGAAGACGTCGATTACGTCCTGGAAATCTGGCGGAAACAAACAACGTGGCTGAAAAAGCATGGTCGCCTTGACTGGGTGGAATCAGAAATCCAGCGGATGATTGACGACATCGTCGCAGACGACACGATGGCGCCGTGGCATCGGTTGTCAGGAACTCATAAACTCACACGCCGCGAACTTGCCGTGCTGCAGAAAGTGGCCACCTGGCGAGAAGAAGAAGCCGCGTTTCGCAATCGCCCTGTGCGACGAATTCTACGCGATGACCTGGTGATTGATCTGGCAAAGCGAAAGCCGCAGACCGTTACGCAGGCGCTCGCGACTCGAGATCTTAACCGTCCGGAGTACAAGCGACGGCTGGACGACATAGTCAACGTGATTTCAGAAGCGATGGCGATTCCCGATAAAGACCTTCCACAAAAAACTCGCAGCCGTCGTCAGGAATCATCTTCCGACGAACAGGTCATTTCCAAGCTTCTGTCATTGTCACTGTCAAACCGCTGTGCAGAACTGGACATCTCGCAAACCCTTGTCGCCAACAACAAAGATCTTACTGAACTGGTGAGACATCATCGGTTTGGCGACTGTGATACCAGCAAGCCGCGAATTCTTGACGGCTGGCGGCAGGAAGTCTGCGGGCAACTGTTACTGGACGTGATGGACGGAAAAGTGGGCTTTCGAGTCGCACCCGCCACTGCGTCGACGCCGCTGGAGTTTCGTTACGAAGACGCTCACGAAGACGCCAGCTAAATTGGCATTCGGCCAAAATTCAAGGTCGCTGGGCAGCCAGTCCAACACTCCTGGATTGTTTCACCGAATGACTTCAACGCGACAAACGGATCGAATATCATGCGCCCCTGGCGAAGTCAGCTTAGGACTTTGTCTTTCCATCAGGTGCGTTCACCGAATTTAGTTTTCGGATCATGGGTGGCCGGGGTTGGACTGAGCTTGCGAAGGAAACCCCGAAGTTTCGCTCGTACCTCACCTCAACCCCGGCCCCCTTTTCCGAATCTACAATCGTCCATGATCGCACCTCTTTTCATCAGTGATGCGTGTATCTGACAAGTTTCAAGAACACGCATCGTCTGAGTCGCCCGGATGCGGCCACGTTTCATGGACAAACAACTGCCTCAGCAAATCGCAGATTACAGCGATGCCGCTCAGTGGATATTCGATCGCATCAATTATGAGCGAATTCGCCCACGCACGTCTTCGGGCCACTTTCGCCTGGAACGCATCGAACGCCTGCTGACGCTTATTGATTCGCCTCAAAAGCGGATCCCGGCCGCGCATATTGCCGGCACAAAGGGCAAAGGCTCGACCTCGGCCATGCTGGATTCGATTCTACGCAAATCGGGAATCCGTTGCGGTCTGTTTACTTCGCCGCACATACACTTGTTTGAAGAACGAATGCGAGTCAACGGACGAATGCCGTCACAGCTTGAGCTGACAGATCTTGTTCGTGAACTCAACAATCGACTGTCTGCCTCGAACTCCGAATTCACCGCCGAAAGCCTGACGTATTTTGAAGTTGCCACCTTGCTGGCCTGGATGTACTTCGATCAACAAAAAGCTGAACTTGTTGTTCTGGAGACCGGACTCGGCGGGCGACTGGATTGTACAAACGTTTGTCAGCCGCTGGTGACCGTAATTACGACAATCGGTCTTGACCACACTCACATTCTGGGCGACACGTTAGAGAAAATCGCTGCGGAGAAAGCCGGAATTATCAAACCCAATGTGCCCGTTTTGACGTGGGCTTTGCAGCCGGAAGTCTTGAGAGTGATCAGCGACAAAGCGAAGCTGCTGAAATGCCCGCTGTTCGTTGGAGAGACTGAAATTCAGTTGAATCGGGATCCATCTTCCAATAGCGATTTGCAGCAATTCAGCGTCAAGACTCCGTGGCGAGATCACCAGAATCTGAGCCTGCCTTTGATGGGCGAACACCAATTAAGAAACGCGGCTTTAGCAGTTGCCGCCGCCGATTCGCTGGCAACTTTAACCAGCACAAATTCAGATTTCCCCGTAGACCTGTCGGTTATCACGCCGACACCGATTCGCGCCGGAATCGCAGATGTGAACTGGCCACTGCGTTTTGAACGCATTGCAGGCCCCCCCACTGTTGTCCTGGATGCAGCTCACAACCCGGACGCAGTGAAAGCATTCTGCGACACCTTCCAAAACTGGCCTGAATCTCAACGCAACAGTGTGCTGATCTTTGCCAGCAGCGCAGACAAAGATGCTGCGGGAATGCTGGTTCAACTGGCCCCGCTGTTCGACCAGATCGTGCTGACAGAATTTCAAACGAACCCGCGAGCGATTTCCGCAAACAAACTTCAACGCATGTTGAAACGCATTGCTTCTGAAGACAGACACCCGGACACCGTTCACATTGCGTCGGGCCCGGAATCCGCACTAAGTCTGGCTCAGAAATTATCCGGCAGCGACGGAATCATTTGCGTTACAGGGTCGATTTTCATCGCGGCTGAAATTCGCAGCCTGCTGGTTTTGGAGGAACGATGATCATCGCCAATAGCTGCCGCAAACGTACCGAGCTCACTTCACGCTCAACACTTTCGGGCTCGTTTCGCAACGTTCCTGGTTGGACTCACCCCGCACGCATCGTTCGTCGATTCACGGCATTGGCGATGATGCTGATAACGTTGCCCTCAACGACCGTCATTGCACAACATCAGCAGCCTTCGTTCGCTCACGGCGTTGTGGCGGCAGATCATCCCGCAGCCAGCGAAGCCGGAGCAGAAATGCTGCGTCGTGGAGGCAACGTGGTTGATGCGGCTGTCGCCACTTCGTTTGCTCTTTCCGTGGTGCGTCCGGCCAGTTGCGGCATCGGCGGTGGCGGATTTATGGTGATTTGGGATGCCGAAAGACAGACATCCGTGGCTTTGGATTATCGCGAACGCGCGCCAGCTGCGGCCAGTCGCGAGATGTTTAAACACCTTGGCTCCAATGACGTGCGAGAATCTGCGAGCGTTCGCGGTGGCAAAGCCAACGCCATACCTGGCACCGTTGCCGGACTATGTTACGCCGCCCAAAAATACGGAACTCTGCCGTTAAGCACGTTGCTTCAGCCAGCCATTGATTTGGCAAAAAATGGAGTCGCCATTGATGAACACGACATCAGCATTCAAGAATCGACGTTAGCAAAATTCAAAACCTATGCGAACTACTCCGTCGATTACGCGCTGTTAAAGAAGCAGTACTTGAACGACGGTGTGCCATGGAAGTCAGGCGACCGATTCTATTCGCCTCAACTTCCCGCTCTGTTGAAGATTGCCGAATTTGGTGCAGCGGGGTTTTATGAAGGCAAGGTGGCACTCGCCATTACCGCAGCGTCGCAGAAGCTGGGTGGCCTGCTGACGCTGGAAGATCTCAAAAGCACAGCGCCCGTGGTTCGCGTCCCATTGCTGGATGAATATCGCGGCAAACAACTGATTACCATGCCGCCAGCGTCAAGTGGTGGAGTTGCTTTGATTCAGACAATTCAGGCACTGGAGTTCTGGGAGGAAAGCAATGGCAAAAACCTGCGAGAACTCGGCCACAATTCGGCCGACTACGTGCACGTTGTCACGGAAGCCATGAAGCACGCGTTTGCTGATCGAGCTGAGTATTTGGGAGACACAGACTTCACAGACGTCCCCATCCAGCGACTCATCAGCGCTGACTATGCAAAGCAGATTGCCAGCCGAATCAACATGCAGAAAACCTTGCCAGATGCCAGTTATGGTCGATTCTTCGCTGGTGAAGACGGGGGCACCAGTCACTTTTCCGTCATTGACACCAAAGGCAATGCAGTGGCCTGCACGGAAACGATCAACCTGACCTTCGGAAGCTTTGTCGTTGTGCCCGAGTATGGCATTATTTTGAACAACCAGATTGACGACTTTGCCGCACGTTCGGGAGAACCCAATGCATTCGGGCTGATGCAAAGTCAAGCAAACTCAATTGCTGCCGGGAAGAAACCGCTGTCCAGTATGACGCCAACGATTATCGTGCAGGATGGCAAAGCAATCTATGCAACAGGAGCGTCAGGTGGTCCGCGAATTATTTCAGCCACCATTCAGTCGGTTTTAAATCGCATGGTCTTCGACATGTCAGCCCAAACGGCCGTGTCTTCTTCAAGATTTCATCACCAGTGGTTTCCAAACGAACTACGCTTAGAAAATTCACTTCACAAACTGGTTGCGGAATCGCTTGCAAATCGTGGCCACAAAGTCGTTCGTTCCGAAAGCCTTGCCGCTGCTCAAGCCGCTGCCACGTCTCACACATCAGTGCAGGGTGGCAGCGACCCCAGAAAGCACGGGGCACCAGCCGGATTTTAGACACCGGCCTTTCGTGCTCACACGCCATCCACTCACTTGAACAACGTTGAATTTCTGGCAAGTGACGCTTCAAGCCGACTTACTTCAGTGAACAGGTTCATCCAGTCTCGCAGTTCGCAGCTAAGCTGATCGGCAACGGCGACCCAGGAATTTTCTTTCCGAATTCTGTGACGCAGGCTTCGCAAAGAATAATCCAGGTGCAGCTTTTTCCGATGAAGGTGCATCACAAGATTTGTGCGTTGCGGGGTGTCGTTCAAAATCCACGACAGATAGCCGCCGGATTTTTCGTGCAGCTGTCGTTCCTGAGGCATCAGTTCGACCAGAACATCCAGCACCGCCAACAGCCACTTCCGATCGGACTCATCCCTTGCTTCGTCCAACAGGTCTCTCAGGTCCCCCAGCAACAGGTATTGAAACTCGTTGCAATCCGCCAAAGACTGAATCTGTGAAGCGTCAAAGTGATCACTCATCGGAAGCTCTTTCCATACAGAAGGTTTGCATTCCACCACCAGGCGTGATGGATAATCAGGACATGTCTACACTCTCTTAGCAGGATCTGGTGTCGGCTCGTAAAAGTACGGCCAACTGAACAGGTCAAAGATACGACATTCTGGTTGAGGGTCAACCCCGGTTTTAGTACACGTGCAGCGTTTGCAGGTAGACCCGCATATTGCTGCTGGTTTTGTCTTGCCTAAATGAAAAAGTCGGGGTGCGTTCTTTTGTATACCCCACAGCCGCTTCAGCAAACAACGTGGAAGCAGAGGTGGCTAACGAAGAACTCGTGGAATACGAATAGCTTTCCCAACTTTCAGCTGGTCAGGGCTGGACATGCGATCTTTGTTCGCATCATAGATTTCTCTGTAGCGGCCCTGCGACCCCAGAAAACGCTCAGAAATTTCAGAAAGCGTGTCGCCAAACTTCACGGTGTATTCAGTGAACTGTTGGGGAGCCGCATTGCTGGCAAGGTTGCTTGAGGAGTCAGATGGAGCGGCTCCAGCAGTGGAATACGTCACCTCAGATTCTGTTGGCGGCAAATCTGACGAGCTTTCGTCTGCCGTACGCGATGCCAACCTTTCCAGTGGTTCGTTCCCGTTTTCATCCATTGCTCGGCGAGCTGCGAGCGAGGACGCAGAGCCAATGGGCGTGGGTGAAGCGTCTTGTTTCACCTGAAGGTCTGTTAACATTTCCGATTGCGACCAATCCAGATGGTCGGTGGGAGACGGAAGCTGGTCTGCCGCCGAATCGTTTGCGAAAATCGTAACATCACGATCCTGCAGACGTTGATTTAGTTCATTCTCACGGCGCAGCGAAAGGCCATCGTCGACGACCAGTGGCTCATTTCGAAAAAACAGAGCCGCTACGACGCCGACGAGTAGAATGCCCATTGCAATTCCGATCTTGCGGTCAGGATGCATGTCAACTCGCGAAGAATTTGTATGAAGTCACTTCGGCAATATTGGCCGAAGGATTGCCTCACTTTCGACTTCGACGAAGTCCGCGTCGTTCGTGAAGCCAATTCCCGAAAAGGTCCAGTCGTCCCCAATCGCTCGAAGGTTGCAACGATTGAATCAATTGCATGACCCCGCCAAGCAGCAAACACGAAAAACAGTAGTGCTGACGCACCGTCCCATCTGCGTTGAAGGCGAGCAGACCAACCTGCCGAAAAGCTAGTCAGCAATCAACTGGCCAATGCTGGCAGATTCTTCGGCTGAGCTGACAGAAATTGCCTGAGTCTTTGCAGCCCGCTTACTTGATGAAGCTTTGCCATCGCCAAACCTCAATTCCGATGCTTGAGGAAGCGTTACTACCTGCGGATGAGCAGAAGCACTGCCCGCCGCTTTTCGATGTTTGACATCTGCCCCTGGTGCTTCAGAAAATGCGGTTGGAGTTCCGGTTGGCAGCAATCCGTCAACAACAGAACGCGTCGGCCCGTGCATCGTTGGTGCCTGCGGGCACGCGGCGGAATCAGTTGTCTCGCCGTCAGACGCCGATGTTGGGCTGTAAAATTTGTATTCAGCAACGGGCCTTGCAACCACGTTCGCAGTCGCAGCCGCACCTTTAGTTGGGAGTGATTGAGTGATCGCTGCCGATCGCGTATTCTTCGAATTGACAGGCACACTCGATTTCGCAGCCTGACTCATTCCCGAAGCTGTGCCGGGGGGCAAAATCATAACCGTTGTTGAGCGTCCCACGTTCTGGCTGACTAAAGAGCTGCCTGCTGCTGCGATTGGCATATTGTCGGGGCGGATAATCACAGGGCCTCCCGAACCAGCAGGCTGCGACGCTTGATTGCTGACACCAGACATACTCATCGCTTCAAAATTCGGCCCTTTGCTGTTCGCAACCAGAATCAATTCCTTGCGTCGTTGCGGGGGCACCCCGTCCAACTGCGAAGCCAGCTGAGCGATCCAGTCGGGATCTCTTTCGACTGCCTGAGACATCATTCTTGCGTACAGCGAAACTTCGAAGACGTTGCGGTCAAGAATTGT
Organism: uncultured Planctomycetaceae bacterium; assembly: GCA_937916515.1. GTDB lineage: Bacteria > Planctomycetota > Planctomycetia > Planctomycetales > Planctomycetaceae > Fuerstiella. The sequence continues at coordinate 45,631 of CALFSX010000326.1, forward strand.
ATTGGTAACTCGGGAAGCCAGCTTCGCAAGAGTATCAATGGCTGCTGACGGAAAATGGACAAACGTTTCCACCTGTTGATTTACAACCTGCTTGCCGTCTTTCCGAGTCACGAAACGATACTGCAGCCATACCAATGCCGACGCCTGAATAGATGCCGGAAGAATCGGGCTATTGTATTTTCCCTCAACGATGAACAAACATTGGTTCTCGTCCCGCCACAGCACGTCGGCGATCCCTTCGGAACCGTCGGCCGCCTGAGCTTCGTATTCAAACCTGTCTGTTTGCCACATCTTCAGAGTAGAAATTCCCATCGCACGCCACGTGCTAACCGACACGTCCGGATGGTTGATAAGGTATTGATACATATTTGTATCCACCTCATACTGAAGACTGGGCATGCGCCGGAACTGCGAAACGTCGCTCAGGATAATTCCCGCTCTTTTCTGAGCGACCTGCGACATCTTTGAGAACGGAATCCGAGCCTTCGTATAATCAAGCACTGCCTGATCTGACGTAGCATCACCAATTACGGCGATGCCAGCACGTTGCGCAAGTTCCTCGATCTGCGTGTCTACAGCAAGGCTTACGCCTTCCAGCACAGCGAACGATAGCGCCGCAACAGTAGCGCATACAAGCCGACGCTTGAATAGGTTCATCTTGATTCCCATGACGGCGGCAACTCCCTTGCGTTCGTCGATTCCAATCACCCCCCAACCTGCGTGCAACTGCCAGCGGCCCCCTGTTGCAATCGCCGTTAGAGTATTTTCGACGCCCATCGAAAACACTATTCACGCAGGTTGATTTGCGTTGGGAGTCTGCATGTTGCAGAACTCCGCAACCAACTTTTCGGAATTGTCATAACCGCTACAACATGTGAATTCAAACCGCAAGGCAAGTTTTCCAGACGCAGTTCCTGCCGCCCCACTATTGCCTGCAGATTGTGCCTTCAAGTCGAGTCGACGACCGTGAATCCCGGGAAATGCACACAACGGCCAAAACGAATCGGCGACAATTGCCGCTTTCAACGTGGACGCCGCCTTCGCATTTTTACAACCTTCTGCGCCCAGTACCTCTTGCGTGAATCGGCACCAGACTCTCGGCCCGCAACTGTTAGTTAGTTGCAATTTCGACAACAGCGAGGCCCGTTCCACATGCCCCAGCGAGTCACGTCAAGATTCGGGCGATAGTGGCAGTCCATGCACGCTTCTTTGTCCGCGATGTGATCAATCCGGTCGGCGCAGCGTTCTGTAATGGGCAGGCAGTGGCAGCCGGACAGAAGTCCAGAGCCGGAAATCAGAACCAGAAGCATCCATGCTTGTTTCATCGCTTACTCCGCCGTGTCGCTAATTTATTGTACGCACCGGAACTCTGCCAATTCCGTCATTGAGGGAAAGGTAGAGAAATCGTTACATCCTTATTCCTGTTCATCGCGTGTCTGCTGCGTGTCGCTGCAGAACCATTGCATTCGCGGCATTGGAATTGAAAGTCGCAGACTGAAACTGCAGAAAAACTGTGCAAACCCGCAGAACTTAACACGCCGTTAATCATCTTCACTTGTGGATGAAATCTACGGCGGCTGCTTTGCTAATGAGAGTAAATTCCATAACCTGTGGTTATGGACACACATTTTTCAATCAGGCGTTGGCAATGAATTCTTCTCGAAAACGAATACTTTTCCTGTGTACTGGTAACTCATGCCGCAGCCAAATGGCTGAAGGCCTGCTTCGCGAACATTTCGGTGATCGCTTTGAATCGCTGTCAGCTGGCGCTCATCCGGCAGGCTACGTCAACGAAATGGCGGTTGAAGCCATGAAAGAATGCGGGATCGACATTTCGCAGCAAACAAGCAAACACATCAACGAGTTCCTGCCTCCCGTGGGACAGATGCCGGATATCATCATTGGCGTGTGTTCGACGGCTGACGAAAACTGCCCCGTCTTTCCAGCCGCCGTTGAACGCTGGCAATGGCCATTCGACGATCCCCACTACGCCGTTGGCACAGACGCAGAACGCATGGACGAATTTCGCCGAGTTCGAGACGAAATCAAGGCAAAACTGGAACTGGAATTCGGCGAACCTTCATAAAAACTTTGATCGTGCCTCTTAGCTTGATGACAAAGCAACCGCGGAACCTCAAAACCGTTTTCAACAGAGACATCTCATGACGTTTTCAACACTACCGCTAAGCTACTGCACCAACGTGCATCCAGGAAGAACCTTGCAGGAGGTTACCGATGGAATTACGGAATACACGGCAGAAGTTCGCAGGCAATTGGATGCCCCCATGTCTGCCGGACTATGGCTGGCCAGAAGCGTGGCGACTGAAGTTCTACAGTCTGAAGCAGCATTGGATCAGCTGGCTCAAACACTTTGGCAGCACGATTTGAACTGCTATACGTTAAACGCATTTCCTTATGGAGACTTTCACACAGACCGTGTGAAAGAACAGGTTTATCTACCGGATTGGACGACACGCGATCGTCTGACATACACTCAGGACTGCGCCCACATACTTTCTCAACTGCTTCCAGAAGGAGCGGAAGGCAGCATCAGCACCGTTCCGCTGGGCGGACGCATGAACCCATCCGGTCCGGAATTTCACGCGACCTGCTTTCACCAGCTGATTCAGATGTCAGGATTCCTGAAAAATCTCTTCGAAAAGACCGGACGCAAAATCCGACTTGCCGTTGAACCGGAACCACTGTGCGAAATGTCGTCGATACCCGACGATGTTGTTCCCCAATTTAAAATGCTGTTCGAAATGGCAGATGCACTTAGCTGCCTGCCAAACGTTCAGGAATACATTGGCATTTGCTTTGATGTCTGCCATCAGGCCGTGGTGTTTGAAGAAGTCACTCAATCAATCGACCAGCTGGAAGATATTGGTGTGCGAATCAACAAGATTCACATCACAAACGCCATTGAGTTGCTGGATCCGGCCAACAACAAGGCAGGGCGAGAAGCGTTGTTGAACTACGTAGAACCGCGTTATCTGCATCAAACTTATGCTCGACTTGCAGATCAGTCCGTCGTAAATCGGCTGGACCTGCTTGCGGCAGACATCCAACAGCACACGCCGGACGAATTTATGTCGGCAGAAGCCTGGCGAGTCCACTTTCATGTTCCCGTGTACGCAGACAAACTGGGACCACTTCAGACAACTCGCAAAGATCTGAAGGCCGCACTTCGCCGAGTAAAACTGTTGGACTACGCGCCTCACCTTGAGGTCGAAACATACACATGGCCCGTTATGCCAGACGGAAGCCAAACGTCTGAAGCTAGCCTTTCCGCTCAAATCACAACAGAATTGCGGTCAGCCTATGACCTGCTGCGAGAACTAAGCTAACAAGGGCTTCGCCCTTGACCCGGTGGCGTAGATTGCGGGAAGACATGGGACGTTCGAACCGCCGAGCCGCTCCGGTGTAGCTATG
>CALFSX010000327.1 GCA_937916515.1 uncultured Planctomycetaceae bacterium
TGCGTCTTTGCGTGGCTGCGTGCGACGTCGAATTCAGGCGGCGAATTTCATTTCAATTTGCACCACGATTCATGCTGCGCGCAATGCGCGGCGTGACGTGTTGTGCCAGGGAGCAAATATGTATTCTGTATTTCGAAAGTCTCGCCGTGCGCGAGGCTTCACTTTGATTGAACTTCTGGTGGTGATAGCAATCATCGCCATCCTGATTGCGTTGCTGCTGCCAGCTGTGCAGCAGGCTCGTGAGGCGGCTCGGCGATCGAGCTGCAAGAATAACTTGAAACAGCTGGCATTGGGGCTGCACAACTACGAATCGACATTCGGCCTGCTGCCGCCTGGTTATCTGCACAAGTTTGATCCGGCGGGGTCCGGTGCCAACCACATGGGATTTGCATGGGGCTGCATGATTCTTCCACAGCTGGAACAGAAGAACCTGTATGACCAGTTCAACTTCAATATTCCAGTGTTTGATGTCAGTCAGCAGGTGCCTCGAGAGCAACACCTATCGGTATTTCTGTGTCCGTCAGATCCTTATTCAGACGGGACATTCGTTGTGCGAGATGACACGGTGGTTCCAGTAGAACAGTATGGTGCCGCCAGTTACGCGGCCAACTGGGGACCGTCTACTGCGGCCGTGAATCTGGATGATACTCCGCTGCAAAGTCAGGGCGTGTTCTACCGCAACAGTCGCACAAAGTTTCGCGACGTCACTGATGGCTTAAGCAACACTCTGTTTTTGGGTGAACGTACGAATGGACCATTGCCAGCGACAACGACGGGCGGGCATCAGGTGTTTGAAACAGCGTGGGCTGCGGCTGTGCGTGAAATCACCGAACTTACGGACGATCACGGACACATGGTGCTGTTTGAAACTCAGTATCGTCCCAACGATCCGGGCACGGATGATAAAGGGCTGTCAGCACCTCACACCGGCATCTGCCAGTTCGCTCTGGGCGACGGTTCCGTTCGAGCCATCAGTGAGAACATCGACGAAGGCATCTACAATTGTTTGGGAACTCGGTCAGGAGGCGGAGTGATCGGCGAGTCCTGACACGTCTCGGATTCGCGAGGCCAAACTTTTGTTTGGCCTCGCGTTTCGGTTTACACAATCCTTACGGGACATAGACGACGGCTTTGAGATTCCGGCAGAGAATTTACCGTCGTGTGGCCTCGAAAACGTCTTACGAACATGTGGCCATCAGCCGGCTGGAAAGGGCATCACAGCAATGCCTGAATGCTGGCGAAGTCTTTCTTAAGTGACTGGTACAGCTGCTGGTAGACAGGGTACGCAGCGTTGTAGGTCTTCTTTGCCGATGCCTGAGCTGTTGTTTTTGTGACCACTGAAATGGTGGCTTTGCAGGCTTCAACAACGTCTTTGTAAGCTCCCGTGCCGGCAGCTGCCAGCAAGGCGACTCCATAGGCTGGCCCTTCTTCGGCGTTGATGGTGACAACCGGGCTGCCGTAAATGTCGGCCTGCATCTGTCGCCAGAATGGGCTGCGAGCTCCTCCACCGGATAGACGAATTTCCTTGATTGGAATGCTCATACCTTTGGCGATTTCCAAAGAGTCACGCATCGCAAACGTGGCACCTTCCATCACGGATCTGGCCATGTGGCCCTTGCCATGACGCAGGCTTAAACCAACCCAGCTGCCGCGAGCATTCGGATCGGCGTACGGCGTTCGTTCACCGGTGAGGTATGGCAGAAAGAACAAGCCTTCCGAACCAGCAGGAGCCGCTGCGGCTTGCTGAGTGATCAGTTCGTACGGATCGACCTTCTGCTTTTTCGCAGCAGCGATCTCTTCCTGACACAATTGATTGCGGAACCACTGCAGGCTTCCTCCCGCAGAAAGTACACAGCCCATCACGTGCCACTTGCCTCGAACGGCATGGCAGAACGTGTGAAGCCGACCTTCCGGATCCACCTGCACTTCGTCGCTGTGAGCAAACACAACTCCGCTGGTTCCCATGGTTGCTGAGACAACTCCCGCTCGAACAATTCCGTTGCCGATGGCGCTGGCCGCCTGATCGCCTCCGCCGCCGACAACTGGTGTGCCGACATTCAAGCCCATGGCTTTTGCAGCGGCGTCGGAAAGCACTCCCGTGACGTCTTCGGATTCGTACATCTTCGGAAACAGGCTACTATCAAGGCTCAGCTTATCCAGCAGCGGCTTCGACCATTTGCGATTAACAACATCCAGCAGCAGAGTGCCCGAAGCGTCGCTGACTTCTGTCGCGAATTCCCCCGTCAGTCGATAGCGGACGTAGTCTTTGGGCAGCAGTACCTGAACCGTCTTGTCGAAGTTTTTCTTTTCGTTGTTTCGCAGCCACAGAATTTTCGGAGCCGTAAAGCCCGTCAATGCCGGGTTGGCCACCATCTGAATCAGCTTCTTGCGCCCCCCCGCCAGCTTTTCAATTTCCGCACATTCGGCGGCAGTTCGCTGATCGTTCCACAGCAGGGCCGGGCGGATGACATTGCCCGACTTATCCAGAAACACGCTGCCGTGCATCTGGCCGCTCAACCCGATTCCGCCGATGTCGGCCGCTTTTAGTTTTGCGGCCTTCATTACCATTTTCACGCTTTGAACAGACGCATCCCACCAGTCGACAGGCTGTTGCTCTGACCAGCCGGGCTTGGGGCTGTAGAGTGGATATTCAACGGTGGCCGATCCCAGAATCGTTCCGTCTTCACGAACTGCCAGAGTCTTTGTGCCGCTGGTACCGATATCAATGCCAAGAAATACAGCCATGTGTTTCTGTTCCGAATGAAGCAGAGCTTGAATGATCAAAATGAAGAAAAACCGTCGTACTGAAATCAGCCGAATGAATTAAGGCTCGTAGCCGAGATTAGGGGCCAGCCAACGTTCGATTTGACTGGTGGTCATGTGCATCCGGCCAGCATAGTTTTCAACCTGATCTTTGGTAATGCGATCGACGGCAAAGTAGCGAGCTTCCGGCAATCCAAAGTACAGACCACTCACCGATGACGCTGGATACATGGCGAAGCTTTCGGTCAGAGTCATACCGGTTGCGGCTTCGGCATCCAGTAGAGTCCACAACGGGCCTTTGGGAAGATGGTCCGGGCATGACGGATAACCGAATGCCGGTCGAATGCCGCGATACTTTTCAGCAATGAGGTCATCGTTGGATAGACTTTCGTCAGCTCCAAAGTTCCACTCTTTGCGAACTTTCGCGTGCAAATATTCGGCAAATGCTTCGGCAAAGCGGTCGGCCAGTGCCTTAATCATAATAGAACGATAATCGTCGCCTTCCACTTCGACCTTCTTTGCAAGTTCGTCGCAGCCATGACCGGCAGTCACGGCGAATGCTCCCAGATAGTCGGCCCTAAAACTGCCACCGGCCACCTTGGGAGCGACATAGTCTGCCAGAGAACGAAAGTCCTTCTGGCCGACTCGTTCCCATTGCTGACGCAGCATCGGAAACCGCATCAATTCCGTTGTGCGGCTTTCGTCGGTCCACAGCACGATGTCGTCGCCGTCGGAATTCGCGGGCCAAAAGCCGTACACGCCTTTGGCGGTAAGCCTCTTGTCTTCCAACAGTAGCTTGAGTTCCGCCTGAGCATCCTTGAACAGCTTCTTTGCTTCTTCACCCACAACTTCGTCGTCGAAGATGCGAGGATACTTGCCAATCAGTTGCCAACTGCTGAAGAATGGCGACCAGTCGATATAAGGAACCAGTTCAGAAAGCGGCAATTCTTCCACAATTCGAGTGCCCGTGAACTCCGGCGCAGGTGGCTCGTAATTGTCCCAGTCGATTGTGAATCGCTTTGACAAGGCTTCTGCGTAAGGCACCAGCTTGACCTGCTGCCGCTGATTGAACGAGGCTTTGGCACGCGTTTGTGCTTCGATGTTCTTCGCCACGAATTCTGGTTTGCGATCAGCATCAAGCAATGCTTCCACAACGCCAACAGACAGCGACGCGTCGCCCACATGAACGACGGGGCTGTTGTAAACAGGAGCAATCTTTACGGCGGTATGCTTCGCGCTGGTAGTGGCTCCACCAACCAGCAATGGCACGGTAAAGCCCTGTTCTTCCATTGTGCGAGCCACAATGATCATTTCTTCCAGCGACGGAGTAATCAAGCCGCTAAGCCCGATGATGTCGGCGTTGTGCTTCTTCGCTTCTTCCAGAATCTTTTCGCACGACACCATGACTCCCAGGTCAATCACCTTGAAGTTATTGCAACGCAGAACTACGGCAACGATGTTCTTGCCGATATCGTGAACGTCGCCCTTGACGGTGGCAATCAGAAACGTGCCGCGATTGCTTTGTTCAACAGCTTCGCCAGCCACTTGCAGGCTTTCGGCCAGCGTGACTGCATCATCGCGAGTGCCCGTAAACAGAGCCGCGTTGTTGAAGTACGTTGAAGTGGTGCCGGCCGCTGCCGCCGCTTTTTCCGCTTCCATAAACGGCTCCAGCCACGCCACTGCTTTCTTCATCACTCGAGCCGACTTCACAACCTGCGGCAAAAACATCTTGCCCGCACCAAACAGTTCGCCGACGACGTTCATCCCGTCCATCAACGGCCCCTGAATGATGTCCAGCGGCCTGCCATACTTCAGACGAGCTTCTTCGATGTCGCCATCGATGTGATCAAGAATCCCTTTCAGCAATGCATGCTTCAGGCGATCTTCAACACCGCCGTTGCGCCATTCGTCGGTTCGCTTTTCACCGCCCGCTTTTTCTTTGACGGTTTCAGCGTATTCAATCAGGCGTTCTGTGGCGTCCGGACGACGGTTCAGCAGCACATCTTCGATGTACACCAGCAGCTCTTTATCGATTTCGTCGTAGACTTCCAGTTGGGCTGGATTAACGATGCCCATGTCCAGTCCAGCGGCAACGGCGTGATACAGAAACGCGGCGTTCATGGCTTCTCGGACAACATTGTTGCCTCGAAAACTGAAGCTGACGTTGCTGACACCGCCGGAAGTTTTCGCTCCCGGACATTCGCGTTTGATGTCTCGCACGGCTTCGATAAAGTCAACGGCGTAGTTGGCATGTTCTTCCATGCCAGTACCGACCGTCAGAATATTGGCATCGAAGATGATGTCCGTCGGCGGGAAGCCGGCTTGTTCTGCCAGCAGTTTGAAGGCTCGCTTACAGATGCGAACTTTGTCTTCACGAGTCGCCGCCTGCCCCACTTCGTCGAAGGCCATTACAATTGTGGCGGCTCCATAACGGCGAATCAGTTTCGCTTTGCGAAGAAAGTCTTCTTCGCCTTCTTTCAGGCTGATACTGTTGACGATGCACTTGCCGTGCACGCACTTCAGGCCCGCTTCGATGACGTTCCAGTCGGAACTGTCGATCATGATGGGCACGCGGACGTTGTCGTCATGCAGCAGCCACAGGAATTTCTCCATACAGCGAGGGCCATCCAACAATCCTTCATCCATGTTGACGTCGATAACCTGAGCACCGCCTTCAACCTGATTGGCGGCGACGCTGAGAGCTTCGTCGTATTTCTCTTCCCGAATCAGACGCGCGAACATTCGTGAACCGGTGACGTTTGTTCGTTCACCGACATTCAGGAAGTTGGATTCCGGACGGAGTTCCAGATAGTCGAAGCCGGAATAGGTCGAATTACCGCTGCCGGATGATGGCTTGCGGGGCTTCATATTCTTCACCGCGTCAGCCGCGCTGGCGATGAATTCAGGCGTCGTACCGCAGCAGCCGCCCACCACATTCACCAGGCCAGCCTTCGCTGCGCCGACAATCGCTTCTGTGAATTCCCCAGCCGTGTTATCGAAACCTCCCATGCCGTCGGGCATGCCGGCATTGGGATAGCAAGTGACGTAGCGAGTGGAAATATCCGACAGCGTTTGCAGATACGGCTTCATCTGTGCAGGACCAAGAGCACAGTTGAATCCGATGCTAAGCGACGGGAAATGTTCGACGGCCGAATAGAAAGCTTCTGCAGTCTGCCCCAGCAATGTTACTCCACCGGCAAACACAGTTCCCGAAATCATCACGGGAACTTCGGTGCCGCGTTCTTCGAAGACTTTTGAAATCGCGAACAGGCACGACTTCATGTTGAGCGTGTCGAAGCTGGTTTCGGGCAACAGCAGATCCACGCCGCCGTCCAGCAGGCCTCGCACCTGTTCTGCGTAGCTTTCTACCATCGCATCAAACGACACAACTCGAGTTCCCGGTGCATCGGCGTTCATCGAAAGCTGAACGTTGGTCGGCCCAATACTGCCAGCGACATAGCGCGGCTTCTTTGTGTTCTTTGCCGTGTATTCGTCAGCGCATTTTCGAGCCAATTCGGCCCCGGCGACGTTTAGTTCTCTCACCATATGCGACAGGTCGAATTCCTTCATGCCGACGATCGACGCGTTGAAGGTGTCGGTTTCGATGATGTCCGCACCGGCATCCAGATAGTGGCGATGAATGCCAGCGATCAGGTCGGGCTGAGTCAAAACCAGCAGGTCCGTGGCGTTACGAACGTCGATATGGTGATCTTTGAATCGTTCGCCGCGATAGCCTTCTTCGGTCGGATTGTTCGACATAATCAACGCGCCCATCGATCCATCGATGATGAGAATACGTTCGTCCAGTAGTTCGCGGATATCGGGTTTTGTCGTCATTGGGCAGTGTATAGGTTCGAATTCAGCACGGACGGCGAAAAACGGTGCGTTTGTCGTTTCTTGAAGAGTCCGAGATTCTAGAGATATGATTGTTGCGGAGAAACCCGCGAACGCCCCGCAGCGTCCACTTTCCCGAGAACACAGCAACGGACGAACACAACTTTCCTTAACCAGCCCGAAATGAGTGTACTGACGGACTGTTTTGGATGTCGCATGCACTCCTGAACCGGCTAAAGTTGAAGCAGGGTGGGCATCGCTCACCAATTCATGAGCTTTGTTATCGCTGGTCGCGGTGCCCACCCTACCGTTGGTAGCGACGACGAAGCAGTTCGGCGATTACGAAGTTCCAACTCTCTCGCCCGCCACGCCACCGGGGCAACCGCGAAGCCCTTGAATACCATTTACGCCGCGATGGGCATGCAAGGACGGAAACTTCTCTGACTTTCAAATGTTCGCAATGCGCGAGTGGGCATGTTAATCTGCGAAGCGTAAACGTGGCCGCGCGTGGGGCGGCGAATCGCGAATTCTGTAGTCTTCGGAAAGCGTATCGACGTGCAACTGTCTGAATCCGATCTGACCCTGGTGACTGGAGCAACCGGGCTGGTGGGCAGCCATGTGGCCGAACAGGCACGCACCAAAGGCCTGCGTGTGCGAGCTCTTTGTCGAGCTGGCAGCGACACCGCTTTGTTGCGTCACTGGGGCGTCGAAATTGTCGATGGCGATCTGGGCAACGTTAGCAGTATTCGGCTTGCCTGTGCTGGTGCGTCCGTTGTAGTGCACTGCGCCGCAAAAGTTGGCGACTGGGGCCCGACTGAAGAATACCGCCAGATCAACGTTGAAGGTACTCAATCGCTGCTGGACGCGGCTCTGGCATCCGGCAGCCTTAAACGTTGGGTGCAAATTAGTTCGCTGGGAGTCTACTCTGGCGGCGACCACTACGGCACGGACGAAACCACGCCGCCAAATTCCATTGGCATTGATGGCTATACATTGACGAAGGTCGAATCAGAACAGCTCGTTTGCCGCTACATCGCCGAACGACAACTTCCCGCCGTCGTGCTGAGACCTGGCTTCATCTACGGACCACGTGATCGCACCGTGATGCCTCGACTGCTGGAAAAGCTGCGAACAAAAAAATTCGCGTATCTTGGCAATCACGACAAGCTGATGAACAACACGTTCGTGGGCAATTTGTGTGAAGCCATCTGGCTGGCCATCGAAAACGACAACGTGGTGGGCGAAGTGTTTAACGTCCGCGATCCGCGAGCTGTCAGCAAGAAAGAATTCATGGACACGATCTGCGATGCCGCCGGCTATGTGCGCCCCACCAAAGTTGTGCCGCTGCACATTGCGAAGGGCCTTTCGTGGGTGTTGGAAAGCACGTGGAAGCTGTTTGGGAAACAAACGGCTCCACTGGTTAACAGCGCCCGAATCAAGTTTCTGGGCCTCAACCTGGATTTCGATATCGAAAAGGCGAACCTGCGGCTGGGCTATAACCCTGCAACAGACTTTCGAGACGCCATGCCACAAACTGTGAAATGGTTTGCGGCAGTCGATGGCCAATCGGAATCAGAAAGCTTGTAACCTGAACTTACTGTGCGGTTCCAGGAACTTAAAAATTGCCCCGAATTAAGCTCCTTCACTGACGACAATACACGACTTCACGATGGCCACCCCGTGGAGTTGGGGAGGAATCGCGATTCGGCACTTTCGTTTTTCACAGTCGCGGTCACAGTCACAGACCTGGCCGCGAAAACCCGGTTTTCAGCCTCGGGGTAAACAAAACAAATCGGCAAGCCACTACTCAACCGTCTGCTGACCTTCCATCGGCATGCCGTTTTGACCGGGCTGCTGATTCTGGCCGTCTGGCTTATTGTCCGCCTTTGCCCCGCCGCCTAGCGCATTGTTAAGTCGTTCCTGAATCAACTGAAGATCAACACTGGAATCGACCTTTAGAACACGAACTGTACTGGATACTTCCGCCGCTTCGTCCAGTTCTTCGACCAGAGCTCCCACAGTGTCCATCAATGATGCCGTAGACGAAACAACCAGAGTGTTGGAAACAGCATCGACTCCAATAGACAGCAGCCCCTTAAAGCGAATAGGCGAATCTTCGTCCTCACCTTCCAGTTCACCGAATGAATACACGGTTGTTCGCTGCTGCTCACCATCTTTCTTTTCCAGAGCCTTATCGTTGGCACTCAAAAGATCTCGAAAGACATCTTTGAGTGCCTGAGCGACAATTTCGGCCCTGGAATTCTGCAGCCGGAAAACTTTTGTAATCCGCATCGCTCGCGTGTCGGAAGGTTCTGGAACGTCGTAGATTTCAATCAATTCTTCAATAATACGGATTTGCCGACGATCGGCATCACGCACTAAGATCGTGCTGGTGAAGTTATCCGAGATAAACTGAGGTGGCTTGCGACGCCCCAACGTTGATTTTGCAGTCGACTTTTTGTTGGATGGCCGAAACATGCCCCAGTACGGATCGTAGCTGGATCCAGATTCTGATTCCTGCTCTGCCTTGAAATAGTCTTTCAGGTTAAGCGTCACCCATGACGGTGTCGCATACTTCATATAAAAGACTCGATAACTGGGCGGAGGGCCAACCACGTCTTTCATTAAGTCTTCAATCTGCGAAAGAGCGGCTTTATCGTCACTGGCAACAATCAGCCTGCCGTCTGGCGTCAGTGAAAAACGGATCGGAGCGGCATCAGAATCTGAATCGACGGTTGATGCTGGACTGTTCGACCGCGTTCCGGTTGCGATAAAGCGTCTGCCACCTGGCGGCTGCTTATCCACGGCATTCCAGTGCCCTGCCTGCCGTTGACCTGCAACGTTCGGCTGCTCGCTGGATAGCATTGGCTGAACGGAAGCTTCGGAGTCGGGTTTAAACAATGACAATCCAGTATCCGTGTTTGCCGCAGAGTCGCGTTGTAGAGCAGCAAAAAAATCATCCGCAGCTAACACTTGCGTCTCCTGTGCCGGACGAGTGACTTCCTGCTTGATGGATGCCTGTTCAGCGGCTTCTGGCTGGTCGACTTGTTTTTCTGGAAGGTCGTCGCGAAGTTCATTCTTTCCCTTCCAATGCTGCTTCAGCCGATCCAGAACTTCGTGAGCATCTTGATTGGGTGAGAGTTCAAAAAATCGCAGGCCGTTGTTATCGGCATTGGGATCATCGATCTCGCCAAGCTTTTGCAGCAGCAGCTTGATTTCATCCATTTCCACCTTGTTGGCAAAGACCAGCAAGCGGTTATTTTCTATATCGGCCTCTACCTTGAAGCCTTTTTCCTCCTGCTTCTTTTCTTCAGGCTCCCCCCACGAAAACCGGCTGTAATATCCAGATCGGGAGTTGCTGTCTTCTTTGGGTTCGGGGGCCATCAGAGCTAGAATGGTGCCAGCCACGTATTCCGCATCAAGCCTGCGCAACGGGATCACTTCGATCTCACGACCGGACTGGTCAAGGCGTTCAACCAGCGTTGTGATCGTCAGATGATCAACAAGACTTGCAAAAGCGACGATCGATTTCTTATCGGCATCCACCTTCAATACCGTACCGGGGCCCATGTCGCCGAGTTCCTGCAGCAGGTCGACAAGCGTTTGAGGATTGACGGTTTCCAGTCGGTAGATTTTCAGTTTGTTGATGTTCTGCAGCAGCGAATTGGAAGATTCAACAGACACGTCAATCTGCTGAATGGCTTTATCGATAAGTGCCATCTGATCCGGAGCAGCTTGCGCCAGTATCATGTTTTCTCGAGTATTCAGCACAAGGCGAGTTTTCACAGCCTCTTTCTTTTTCGCACCGCCAGCACCACTGTTACCCATTTGCTGCATCTGTTGCTGCATTTGCTGTTGCATCTGCTGCATCATATTTTGCATTTCGTAGCTGCTGCCGGCACTGGAAGACCCACGTCGGCCACCTTCATTTTCCAACCCTAACAGTGAACGCAACAATTCGATCACTTCGTGAGCTCGACGATGCTCAAGCCGAAAAGTGCGTACCAGTTGTTCCTGACCGGTATCGGATTGTTCGTCTTGAAGAATTCGATAAATGTCGCGCAGGCTTTTTGCCGTATCCATCACTTCCAAACGGTTGGTACGACTAAGCTTGCTGATCTTTCCAGCCTTTGACAGCAAAGGAGCCAGCTCTTCAGCCGCTTCGTCAGCAATCAGCCAGTTAAGGTCGAATGATACTTTGCACAACGTATGGTCCAGCTGAGACTCCAGCTGTTCCGGTTCAATGCGTGGCACCAGTGAAGACTTGATGTCGGCAAGTTTCAGAACAGACAACAGCTCGCCATTCAAGACCATACTGTAGCCGCGCGCCAGAAGATGGCGGTTGATAATGTCCCGAGCTTCTTCCAGCGAATAGGCTCGAGTGGTCGTCAGATTTAACGTGTCGCCGGGCAGTTCCTGCCAATCCAACGAAAGCTTTGAGGCGTCGGCAATCCACAGCAGCACGTGTTCCCACGATTGCCCTTTCAGATCGAACGTCACCATTCCCGATTCGTCCAGCTGAACTTCCGAAGCGATAGGCTCTGCCTTGTGATCTTTCGCTGACTTCAACGGGCGTTTAATGACAGACGGTGCTTCAACCTTCTTCCCCTTCTTGTCGGCCTCGGTTTTGTCTCCGTCTTTTTTTACCTCACCCGATTGGCCTTCTGCCGCCGGCTGGCCCCCGACAGTTGGAACCGAATCCCCGGCAACTTCCAGGGACGTCGAAACTGCAGCTTCCTGTCCAGGACTGACCACAATTGTCTGGCCGTCAGCGGTGGTGACCACCTGCTGGCCGTAAACCACGGGGCTTACCATTAGAAAACAGATAAAAGCTGTCACTATGCTGGCGACTTTGACGGTGCGGGCCGGTTCAGGCATTTCGTGTCTCAACAAGCGAAATTTCACTGTGTTTCTGTTTCGTTTCTGGCGCGGACATCACGCTGTCTGGAAATCGTCAGCCGGATCGAATGGATACGACAGCTTGAAGGCGATACCATTTCAACTGATCTGTTCGACCGTGTAGTTTCTCTGTTTTTTTTTCCTGAATCAACAAGATACCGCAGATCTGGTTCAATCAGTGGGGCGACTTGCTTTGCCTCCCAGGATACAAACCTAACCAACCATTAACCAGACAGTCGTCTTCACATTCAGCGTCCGATCGGGATGCTGCGATGGAAGTCGGGGATATCAATGAAGTTAGACAAAATTAAGATCGGTTTCCTCGGTGCCGGACGCATGGCGACAGCACTCGCGAAAGGGTTTACCGCAGAGCTTGTGCCAGCCGAACGAATCTGCGGATTCGACCCGTTCGCAGAATCGTTGCGACAGTTTCGAGCTGTTGTTGGCGACGCGGTCGATGTGTCGGACACTTCGACAAAGTGTCTGGAAGCAGCCGACATCATTTTTTTGGCCGTCAAACCGCAGGTGATGAAGTCGGCCCTGGAAAACTTAAGCAGTTCACTGCGTCCGGAACAACTTGTCGTTTCAATCGCTGCGGGCACCACGGTGAAATCGCTGGAAGAATGGTTGCCGGCAAAGCAGCGAGTGATCCGAGTAATGCCCAACACGCCCTGCCTGATCGGACAGGGGGCTTGCGGTGTTAGCAGCGGCACTTACGCCACGGCGGAGGACTCTGCCGCTGTTTGTGAATTACTCAGCACCGTTGGCATCGTTGAACAGTTGCCGGAAAAATTGCTGGACGCAGTGACTGGCTTGTCCGGCAGCGGTCCGGCGTATGTGTTCCAGATTATCGAAGCTCTTAGCGACGGAGGAGTGAAGGTCGGACTTCCCCGAGCCACCGCCACTCGCCTTGCCGCCCAAACTCTGGCCGGTGCCGCTTTAATGCTGCTGGAAACCGGCGATCATCCGGGAGTCCTCAAGGACGCCGTCACCAGCCCCGGCGGCACAACGATCGCAGGACTGATGAAACTAGAAGAAGGCGGCCTGCGAGCAGCCTTAATGAACGCCGTAGAATCCGCCACCAACCGCAGCATAGAACTCGGCAGATAGGCGTCACTGAAAACCAAAAAGGTGCCAACTGCCCAATAAAGGTTCCTGGCACCTTTTTAATGTCTTAGGCGTTGACCAAAGAAGGGCAGAGCGATGAAAGATTTGATTCGACCGGGACTCTTCCTGATCGCCCGGCTGAGTCTGCTTCATTCTGTCTCGGCCTGGATACTTAGCCAAGGGTATTTCCTGCAGATTGTCGTAAACCCCGGAGTGAAAGAGACTGCATTCGTGATCGAGCGGCGTGGAGTGTTCTTGGGCGTGGGCGTCGTTGGGAAAAGACCGCCTAAGTTGATTTACTTTGGCTATGCCTTCGAACACGCTTTTAACGAAGTATTCGATCCTGAATTCGGGCGTAGTATTCACATCGCTACACCTCCCGAGAAGACCTACAAGTTTGGGAAGATAGCAGGTCTGTTTCTGCTCTGGTTTGGCCCCATGAGCCTCCTGCTGCTTGTGATTCCTCACTGGCTGATCGTGCTGTGCAGCACAAGTTTTTACGGCGTCTTGAAACTGGTCTATCGGAATACTGTTACGAATACCGAAATAGCGTGACAGCCAGGATTTCAACTAACGGCGGCGTCTTAGGCTCGACGGCTTCACCCAACTGCCTCACAATGAACGATGATTGCGGATAAAGTTCGTAGAGTCACTTGGGGGGCATCAAAGGTGGGGGCATCAAAGATGGCTGGAACCTTTGTCTTGCGAAGGAACGCAGCAGCGGCACGGGTGAGATGATCTTGACAACTCTTGGTTGCCGGAGTCAGAAGTCCTTGTTGCCGTCAACTGCTGCAAGAAACTGGTCGACCAATCCTTCCGGTGCATTGACGATATGTTTGGGGCCGGGGAATTGTCCGCTTTTGACGTCGTCGATGTATTCGCGAAACCCCTCGACTCGCTCCACCTGCATCGCCTGCTCCATCTTGTACAGATTTCGATACTGTTTGGTGTGTCGGGGATAAGGAGGAGCGTGGTTGCCCAAAATGTCTTCGGCAAACATGAATTGAATGTCGCCGCCACTGCCAGCGCCGATCGATGAGGTCACCAGGCGAGTGCGGCTGGAGATTTCCGCAAGCAACTGAGCCGGCACGACTTCAACTTCAACCGCCCAGGCTCCAGCTTCTTCAAACGACTGAATCTGCTCGAATATCCACATCGCCTCTTCAATCGTTTTCCCGACTGCCCTGAGGCCTCCTGTCCAGGTACTCAGGCGAGGCACCAGGCCAGCGTGAGCTTGAACAGGAATGCCAGCACGTGAACAAGTCCGAATGAACTCAGGTCCCCATTGGCACATGATTCCATCGGCGCCTGCTTCCATGGCGATATAGCCTGCTCGGACTGCTTCCTCCGCAGTTGCAATCTTTGTGAGCCCGATACAAAACGTCATGAATGTATGCGGCGCCGCCTTTCGCATCGCGATTGCATCAGCCGGGTTGCCTGGATCAAACTTCACCTTTAACGTATCGATTCCCGCTTCTTCCGCCGCCCTTGCTTCGCTGGTTGTGAAAGGCATCGTCTCAGTAAGAACCGTTTTCCCCTTCAGGTCCTGAAGATGTTTGACGGTGTGGTTGCGAGTTGCATATTGCCCGCCAAGCGTCATCGTCCGGTGTAGCCCTCGCTTATTGGCATCTCTGGGAGCCAGCGAGCCAAATGGGTGTTCGTCAGGTTTCATGCGGTTGATTCTGGTTGGAGAACTGTGTCAGGAAGGCAAAAAGGGGCAAAAAAGGTGTCAGCGACGGTCTTGAATTTTGTCAAGAACGACGTTGACACCTTTTTAACACGCACAAAAAAAGCGTAAGCAGGGAAACTTCCGAGCTTACGCTTTTTGTTTTAATCAGCGATCAGGCAACGATTACTAAGCGGCTCGTCGCAGCTGTTCCTGCGGTGCAGGAATTTTCAGCAGTGTTGCTGAGGAAGCTGCTTCGACAAGCACTTCCACAACTCGATCCTGCTGTTGTTCTGTCAGTTCAGAAAAGATTGGCAGCGACAGCACTTCCTGAGCAGCCAGGTTGCTTTCCGGGAAGTCTTCCGGTCGGTAGCCCAGATAGTCGAAGCACTTCTGCATGTGCAAAGGAATCGGATAATACACGGCACAGCCAACGCCTTTGTCTCGCATCTGCTGCATCACAGTGTCTCTTAGACCGTCTTTGATACGCAGTGTATACTGGTTAAAGACATGGCGATGTCCGTTGGCAGTCACGGGAATTTCAACGGTATCGGCAACTCCGTTTTCCTGCAGTAGAGCAGAATAGCGGTCTGCATTTCGACGACGCTGATCAGACCACGCTTCCAGGTGACGCAGTTTGACTCGCAACACTGCCGCCTGCAATGAATCCAGACGACTGTTGAAACCAACTTCAACATGGTTGTATCCGCCAACGTCCCCGTGAACTCGAAGACGCTTCAAGCGAGCTGCAAGTTCTGCGTCGTCAGTGGTAATAATTCCACCGTCTCCAGCCCCACCGAGGTTTTTGGTTGGAAAGAAGCTGAAGCAACCCAGCGTTCCCAACACGCCGGCTCGGCGACCTTGATATTCCGCACCAATCGCCTGACATGCGTCTTCAACGATGGGCAGGTTGTGACGCACGGAAATCCGCCAAAGCGGCTCCATGTCAGTGCACTGACCGAAGATGTGAACCGGAATAATGGCTTTTGTTTTTTCAGTAATCGCCGCTTCAACAAGATCAGGATTCATGTTGTAAGTCGTGGGATCAATGTCCACGAATCGCGGAATTGCTCCAACACGGTGAATCGCACCGGCTGTCGCGAAAAACGTAAACGGGCTGGTGATGACTTCATCACCTGGACCAACGCCAACTGCCAGCAAAGACAGAATCAACGCGTCCGTACCAGAAGCGCAGGCAACTGAATAACGAGCGTCACAGTATTCAGAGATCTCTGCTTCCAGCAGGTTGACTTCGTCACCCAGAACAAACGTCTGAGTTTCAAAGACACGATCTACGGCCTGTTTCACTTCGCTTCGAATTGTCTGGTACTGAGCAACTAAATCGATAAACGGTACCGGTTCCTGAGTGAAACCGACGTTTGAAAAGGTGGGCATCGAGCGACTCCATTCGCTGCGGAACGCCATCCAAAGATGGCAGATTGTCGGGAGGCTAAATCAATTTAACAGAAGTGTCAATATGTCCGAGGAAGCATTCAAAAAATGCTAACTCATTGCAAACAAACCTTTTACAGCCAGATTTGCCGAACACATGACCTCCCGAATATCTGACATATCGTCAATCCGGTCGTGCTTTCAATAACGACTAAATCGATTTTTCCAAACTGGTAAGACACTCCGAGCGTTTTTTGATTCAACCAAGCCAAACGTCCGGCAACTTCTCGACATCTCAGGAGCTGCCCATTTCCTGAGCATCCAAGCACCGTATACGTGCAGTGTCTAAGACAGATTAGCGTCGCCGCAAAAAGTTGTCATTTTTACAACTGCAAAAAACCCGCAAAAAAAGGTGTAAGAACGCACCGCTGACAAATTGCGGTCGGTGCCCAGCAAATTTGGCGCGCTGGTTGCTTTATGAGCCAGCAGTAACGTTCCGTTGTCATTGAGAGCGTTTGACATCTTATTACAAGCTAATTCGGGATACGATCCAAAAGGACAGGCGAAATGAAACGTCAACTTTCAGAAACAGGACTCCGCTGGCTGCTGCCGCTGGCACTCGTCCTGATGGTACTTGGTAGTGCTCGTACTTTTGCTCAGGAAGAAGCAGCTCCGGCAGCTGCTGAAGAAGTTGTTGTGGTGGCAGAAGAAGCCGCTGGTCCCGCTTACTACGAAAAAGCGGAAACGGATTATGTGATTAACACCTTAATCATGTTCATCTGTGCTGTTCTGGTTTTGTTCATGCAAGCTGGCTTCGCAATGGTCGAAGTGGGCTTAAATGCCTCGAAGAACGCGGTCAACATCATCTTCAAAAACGTCATGGACCTGTCGATCGGCGTGATGTTGTTCATGCTGCTGGGGTATGGCTTGATGTACCCAGGCACCGGAGACACCGAAGGTGCCAACCAGTGGTTCAACTTTGGAGGCGTCTGGGCAGGACGAGATGCAACTGACGGAGAACTCGGCAGTTACAGTAACTCAGCCGACTTCCTGTTCCAGGTTGCTTTTGCAGCGACTGCAGCAACAATCGTATCGGGAGCTGTTGCCGGACGAATGAAGTTTACTGGCTACCTCTTCTACAGTGTCATCCTAACTGGGTTGGTTTACCCAATCAGCGGTTACTGGAAATGGGGCGGTGGTGCTCTTGCGGACATGGGCTTCGCAGACTTCGCTGGCTCAGTCGTCGTTCACGCGGTTGGTGGATTTGCGGGTCTTGCTGGTGCAATCGTGCTTGGACCACGTATCGGCAGGTATTCGAAGGATGGCAAGTCGCAGCCAATGCTGGGGCACAACATGCCGCTCGCAGCTTTGGGAGTCTTCATTCTGTGGGTGGGCTGGTACGGCTTCAACCCTGGTAGCCAGCTGGCGTACTCAGACGCAGCCAACGCAGAGATCACAACTTACATCGCAGTCACAACAACATTGTCAGCTGCCGTTGGTGCCTTCATGGCCATGGTTCTTTCATGGGCAATGTTCAAGAAGCCTGACCTGTCAATGTGCCTGAACGGTGCCTTGGCCGGGCTTGTCGGTATCACAGCCAACTGCGACCAGGTATCTCTTTCAAGTGCAGCCATCATCGGTGCAGTCTCTGGCGGGCTTGTCTTTGCGGGCATCCTGATGCTGGACAAATTGAAAATCGATGACCCGGTCGGTGCGTTCCCTGTGCACGGCATCTGCGGCGTCTGGGGTGGTCTTGCCACTGGTATCTTCGGAACATCAATTCCAGATCAGGCTGCTGGAAGTCAGTTCGCGTACTTCATGATTCAGCTAAAGTCAACCGCCATCATCTGTGCATGGTCGTTCGTCACGATGTTCGCTCTGTTCTACTTCCTGAAAGTCGTCGGACTTCTGCGAGTGTCTGCTGAAGAAGAAATTGAAGGTCTGGACATGTGCGAACATGGGATGCCAGCTTACGCCGCTGGTGCTGGCGGAGGCTCATCATCGCCATCTATGGCTTCAGCTCTTGGTTAAGGTTCAGGTTGCTTCAAGTCTGATCAGCCAGAATCAGGCTTGATGATTAACCAAAAACGTTGCGGGCCACCCCGGTAAATACAATTGTGTCTCGCCTGTTCCCGCTCACATGGGTGTGTTGCCCGAGCGGGAAGCTCCTGCCGTGAGTCTGCTTGCAGAAATCGGCGGAAAGGTGTTAAGGACTTGTCCTTAACACCTTTTTCTATGCGCCGACAACACATCAGCATCCAATTCAACACAATGAACGTCGTACCCAATCGCATCACATAGATTGATCAATGGAGCACAGCAGAATTACAACTGAGTCGCGGGAATCAAGCTGCCCCGAAAACGAACCTCGTAATCGATGATGAACCAACGGCCATTCAGTGTTCTAACGAACGCCATCTATCAAATGCCATCGATCGATGCTGGTCGTCCGATTCCGCAAACAACAGACGTTGAGGTCGCTTCAGGCGGCAACGCTGTTAACGATCATTTGCACGCAGCTTCGTTGCAATTCATAGTGATGACGAGTGCAACGAGCGTCCAGCGACTTCCAGCGACTTCCACGGCAACGAAAGCCACAGGCCACGTTCAGGGAACAACGCGTTACAGCAAATGATTGCGGCAAGGCTTCAGATTCGAAACCAACAGGCTTCCTCAGAATCTTCCATGTGACCACAGCTTCTGCGTCAGCCAGGATGCTTGCGGCACTGCAGCGCCGACTGCATCAGGCATAAAGTTCCCAAAATTCATCTTCGTCGTCTTCGTCGGTATAGCTGTCGTAGTACACTTCGTTGCTGGATGTCATTTCGGCGTAAGCGAAATCAGATTCAAAACCAGACTGAAAGTCTGATTCGCTGGAACCGCTGGCTGTTTGCGATGCAGACGATGATGCCCCGCTGCTACTTGCCGAAGCGACTTCGCCGTACACGTCGAACTGTCCATACCGTTGTACGACGACAAATTCATACGTCACTCCCTCGCCTCCGCTGGCCGAGAAACTGAAGTTTCCAAACGTATCAATTGAACCACCGCTGCTCCATGATGTGTCACCAACAACACGCCACATCACTTCTGCCGTTGCATTGGGATTCAAGTCGCCAGGATTGATCGCTCCATAGACAACTCCGTCAAGAATGAAAACACTGGTGATTTCAACTTCTTCCAGAACGATGCCTGCAACGTTGAAGGTGTAGGTTGAACTTTCCCCCGCCTGTCCACCTGATGATCCAACCGGTTCGCCGGAAATCAGCTCACCGGGCGGACTACTCAATCCAGACTCCGAAACAACTGTTGATGGCGTTTCAATCAAATTCACCACGACAGTGGCGGTTGTGTTTGGAGGGATGCTGTACGAAAGGTCAAGATAGATTTCATCTCCAGTCACGGCACTGGTCACAAGTTCCGGAGTACTATCCCCATCAACATCGGCATTGATAGTTATTAAACCGTAGTAGCCTGGATCGACGACAAGCGCTTCAATAGTTCCGTCAAGCAAAACGACGTTTTCAAGTTGTGGAGCCGTGTTGGCGGCGGACAGCATTCTGCGGAATTCCAGAACATCACATGACCGAAAATTCGCTGAAGTGCGGTTCTTTCGTCGTCGAGACCCCGGAGCGAAATGAATGAGAC
This sequence comes from uncultured Planctomycetaceae bacterium, assembly GCA_937916515.1. Taxonomy (GTDB): domain Bacteria; phylum Planctomycetota; class Planctomycetia; order Planctomycetales; family Planctomycetaceae; genus Fuerstiella. Next base: position 19,310 of record CALFSX010000327.1, read on the forward strand.
GAGAAATAGACGAAAGAACTGAACGATCGAGCATGGTGTAGACTCCGGCGAAGATGGGTGCTCTGAACAACGACTGCTCTGGCAATCGCAATCCCCACGCAAAGCCGGACCCGAAATCGCAGAGCATCTGCCGGTTTTCCTGCACTCCGCTCATCAACGTGACGTAAGTCACTTGCTAAAAAAGACTTGCAAGGTGCGGCATCGATCAATTAGTTGAAACTCCCACTTAAGAATCCTGTTATTTCGATTCTCTTACTTAACAATTTGCTAAACGAAGCGTTCACTTCCATTTGCACTTACGCGTTTCCCTGAATTACCCCACGTAATATACTCACAACGCACCATCGCAATTCGGCGAACTCACATAGTATGGTTGCGACCCCGATACCGGTGACGACGAGCTGCTGTGTGTGTGCTCCACAGTTAAGACTTATCATTCCAACGTTCGCCCACCGCCGAAAAACGAAGTTCGGCAATCGCTTGTCGTTTCGCGCGGCTTAACAAATTGGCCGAACGGATTGCTTAGCCATCGATCGCCAGACTCGCATTGGCAGCGACCTTCGCTTCTAACGCCCTGGAATCGCCTGACTGTTCGCCAAGGCGACGGGAGCTGGCTACAACAGCGGACACCTCGCGGATGGGGCGAATTTCTTCTGGCTAAGCATGAATCCTGTTTTTTTTGCCAGGCATCATGCTCGTGAAGCGAATCAATGATTGATAATGTGGATCGCAGATGTCAAAGAACGCTGAGGGAATGGAGACGCGCGACCTGGAAATTGGCTTTGTTGACGCCCTGATGGCACTTGCCTGCAAGCTGAGATCACTATCCTAAAAATCCGCTTCAGTCGCTCAGAAAGCCGCACTTAATAAATTTGCAGGTTGTCTGCAGAACAAATAAAACATCCGCAGCAGAACTCGTGAAGTTTGCGGCAATATCCATTCACTGCATCCCGTAACGAAAACCGCGTGAAGCCGCATGACTGAGAAAACCCCATACCAAAGTCCTCTGAACGATGAAGATCGGCAATCGCCGTATCGTTCTGCCTACTATGCTCAGAAGACTTCAGCACTTGCGATTCTTAGCGTGGTATCGGGAGTGATTTCATTTCCGATGATGTGCCTGTGCTTTGTTTCGATTCCGTTTTCGGTGTTTGCGATCGTTTCGGGGCACATGTCTCGCGGCATAGTACGTGATACGAATGGTGAATATTCCGGAATGGAAATGGCTACGTTTGGAATGATTCTGGGCTACTGCAGCTTTTTTCTGGTCGCTGGTTTTCTGGCCTTTACAATGATTGCGGGCGAACACACGTCAACTCAAGTCACAACAGTTCGCGGCAATGGCAGCGAAGGCAGCGTACTGCTGAAGCAGGCAACCAGTCAGCTGCAAGGGGGGACGGAAGAAGCCACTTTTGGAGTGAGCGCCACTGAAGCAAATGCCGACGCTCTTGCTCGGCACTACGTTGAAACTCTGCATGTGCTGGACGAGACGCACTTTACAGAAACGAATTCCTCAAAAGCCGTGACAAAACGCCAGTACCGCGCGTTTGTGCAACTTAACGCTGGCAGTGCGGCGGTGCTGCTGATGGTGCCGGACTATGGTCGATTTACGGAATCTGCACTGGAAATTCTGCACGAACGATGCTGGCTGATTGCTCAACGCACGCTGGATGAAGTGCTTCCTGAAAACGCCGATTTAGCGGTGGCGATATATTCCAGCAGTGGAATTGAAGTGGCCATGATTGGAGTAACCCAGCGAACAGGGCCAACAAAAGCGGGGCTTAAGAAAACGACCAATTCAGAAAAGTCGCTCGCAAAGTTTTTTGTTCTGCCAACCACCAGCTCATCGAAGACTTCAGGTTCGAAATCGGCCACGGACTCAAAAATTGACGCAAAGGGCAGCGGAGACCTGATTCTGCCTGCAGAAGCCGGTTAAGCAAACAGCGTGCATTGAGGTTCAGGCTGCAACATCGCAGCTCTGGTATCTGCTGGCTGAAGCTAAGCGGCAGCCGACATTCCGACGGTTGACTTGAGCCCGCTGATGAAATCGTCACACTGTCCGGGTGCTCCACTTTGTATTCGACCGATAGACCGTTCCGTGGACAGCATCCCGCTGAAGCGACTTTGCTGACACGCTTACTTACTGAACAAAAAACCGTAGCAGGATATTGCTCTCATGCCGTCACTTGTCGTCACGCTTATTGGCCCGGACAAACCAGGATTGGTGGGAGCCGTTTCAGATGTCGTTCGCCGACACGAAGGCAACTGGCTGGAAAGTCGCATGTCGCATCTGGCTGGCCAGTTTGCAGGCATCGTTCTGGTTGAAGTGACTGAATCCAACAGTGCGTCGTTGATTGCCGCACTGGAAGGCCTTAGCAATCAGGGGCTAAAGGTTGTGGCCGAACTGGATTCGGAAACAGCAGGCTCGGAATCTTCAGGAAAACTCTGGCACCTGAATGTTGTTGGCAATGACCGGCCGGGCATTGTGCGTGAAGTGACTCAGGTGCTGGCCAGCCACGACGTCAATGTGGAAGAGTTAATCACTGAATGTGGAGAAGCACCTGTATCCGGCGGCACGATTTTTCGAGCGACCGCCAAAGTGAGAATTCCAGAAGGAATGAACGTCGAACTGCTTCAGGACGAACTGGAACGCATCGCCACCGATCTGATGATTGACCTTACCAGTGATGGAGAATAGGCAATTCTCACTCGCCCAAAGAGGGCAAATCAGCCCAATTAAACGTGCGAAACAAGTCAAGAACTGCGGGCAAAAAATCATCAAAGTTTCAAAATTGTAAAATACTCACCAAGCCGGGGCGATACCCTGCAGGGGAACAGATACGATAGTACAGGGCACCTGCGGTGCATTGCGGAGCAAATCCACATCGAAGCCTGAGTCATTTTTCAGAGGAATTTACAATGAAGAAACCTCGATTGCGTAAAGCGTTTACGCTCATTGAACTGCTGGTGGTAATCGCCATTATTGCGATTCTAATTGCTTTGTTGCTGCCGGCTGTGCAGCAAGCCCGCGAAGCAGCTCGAAGGACACAGTGCAAGAACAACCTTAAACAACTGGGACTTGCACTGCACAACTACGAAGACACATACGGCTTGTTCCCGGCCGGTGGATATTGGAACAACAGAGCTCAGCCTGGCAACGTTGCCCATCAGCAGGGTGGTCTACTGACCCATTTACTGCCATTCATTGAACAGGCGAATCTGTTCAATCAAATCCCGTTTGAAAATGCGCCAAACCGGAACGTGAACGACGCGGTTGATGCCAACGGTAAGTTGCTGCGACAAAGTTTCAGCGTTCCAGCTTTCCTTTGCCCGTCAGACACAGCAGGATCAAATTACAACAACCGCAGCACTGTTCAGAATTATGCCGGCAGCAAGGGAGCGTCCAATGCTGGTGAGCCAGCTGGTGGCAATCCAAACGGAAGCCCTCCATGCCCGAATAAGTACCTGAGCTTTCGGCGAGGAGGCACATCTGGTTCTGGAGTTTCCGGAGTATTCCATCGCAATGGTCGCAGCACGAAAATTCGCGACGTAACCGACGGTTTGTCCAATACCATCTTTATGGGTGAAGTCCGACCGGAGTGCAGCAACCACATTCGTCAGGGCTGGTTGCAGGCCAACAACGGACAGGGGATGTTCGGCACTTTGGCACCGATGAATCTGGACACCTGCAACTCGTCTGCTTCATCCGGTTGCAACTGGATCAACAACTGGACTGAAGAATTCGGTTTCAAGTCACGTCACACTGGCGGGGCTCAATTCTTGTTCGGCGACGGATCTGTTCACTTTCTAAGTGAGAACATCGACCACGGCACTTACAACAATCTGGGCGCCAAGAGCGACGGAAATACGGTGGGCGAATTCTAACAAACACCGCAAACCTGTTGATCTGACAGCAGTTGGCGAATCAGCAGACCGCAACTGGAATTCAGAGTTCATAGTGTTTCCAGCATTGACCTGCACCGCCGTGCGGCAACCTCACGGCGGTGTTTTCACATACTCATTCGGGTTTACGATTCATGAATTTCAAGCTTCAACGATGTTTGACCGTTCTGTCAGTGGCCTTACTTGTACTGGTCGGATGTGGCAGATCTGACCGTCCACCAATGGCAACCGCTTCCGGTATTGTCAAACTTGATGGTGTGCCTGTTGAAGGCGCCACTGTGACGTTTATTCCTGTTGAAGGAGGCCGACCAGGCTCAGGGCGGACGGACGCCGAGGGACGATACACGATCAAGACATTTGAAGACGTTGCCGGCGGAATCGTTGGCGATCACAAAGTATCAGTGATGAAAATTTCCGGTGATGGAGCCTACGCCCTGGAAGGCGCCGCACCACCATCCAATGATGCGTCGGGCGAAGACGATGGTTCCGATGGATTGTCGCAAATTGGAGCTCCAGGGACTTCAGAAAAGAATATGGAACCGATCTATGACGTTCCTCAAAGGTATATGAATTCAGAAGAGTCCGGACTGACATTGACAATTCCGCCTGAAGGCAGCGAAGAACTGGATATTGAGCTCACCAGGTAAAGAAGCGAACTGGCTGAATTCCCAATCGCCGAGGCTGACATCCCCGGCGAACGGAACACGGTTGTTTCATCGACGCCTGTTAACCGGGCAAGGATGAACACACCCTGGTAATCGAACCAATGAAACCAGACTCTCACCAGAACAAGCCAACCAGCATTCAGCAGGCTCCAGCAGGTTCGACGGATATTCCACAAGAATCGCGTGGGCTTTTACGTCGATCCGCAATTCTGGCGTTGTGCGGTATCGCCACCAGTCTGGCCGTTTGGTTATGGCCCGTCGATCTATCCCGACAATTTCAAACGGGGCTTGATGCAGCTGAACAAGGCGAATGGAAGACGGTTCGCAGCTGCGTAAAACAGTTGCAGCAGAATCACGAATTTCAGGAACATGCTGTTCTGCTACAGGCTCTGGAATTGCTGGCCAGAAAAAGACCAGAAGAAGCGTTGATAGCGTTCAGCAAAGCCAGGACGCATCCGGATACTCGTGAAATCGCGTTCAAAGAAGCGGCTCGCCTGCTGTACGATGCCGGTCAGTTCAGCCAGACAATTCAAATGTGCCAGCAGGTCCTGTTCTGGAATCCCGAATGCACGGAAACTCGACGGCTGCTTGCTGCGGCATACTACGACATCGGTGCAATGGTTCAGGCCATTAACGCGTTAAGCGTGCTGATTGAACAACAACCACGCGATCACCGACCTCACTACATGCAGGCATCGATCCTGCACGATTTCGAACGATTCGAAGACGCCGCTCTGGCCTACGAACAAGCGGCCCTGCGTCTTGACGGTGCATCGATTGTTCGCGACGAAGTGCTGGCTGGCTGGGGCGCTTGCCTGATTCGATTGCGTCGCCACGAACAGGCGTTGCGGGTCATGCAACCAGCAGGACATTGGCCCGAAGTAGAAACTCAACGAGCTCTTGCCCACTTCGCATTGCGACATCACGACGCTGCACTAACCGCTGCCGAATCAGCGTTGAAGGAATTGCCACTGCATCCGGAAGCCGCAGCAGTGGCAGCTCAATGCTATGAACTTGCCGGGAACGTCGCCAAAGGAATCAGTCTACTACAGCAAGCGGCTGCCAAACATCCCTATGAACTTGAACTTCAGCTAAGACTGGCCGACATGCTGGGAGCCGATGGGCAAACAGAAGCAGCGTTGCAGCACCGACAACTTGCAGGACAAATCACCGACTATCGCCGCGATTTTTCTCACAAGCAACAGGCTCTCATTCACGACGATGACGATCCGCAGTTAAGATTCGAAATCGGGCAGCTGGCTGAAAAACTTGGAAAGATCGACATCGCTCGCAGCTGGTTCAAAGCAGCCGTCGGCATGACAAACGCCTCCGAGGAAATTCGCAGCTATTGGCAGCAGTTTCAGGCGATGCATCCCAATTTCCCGGCGTCACCGGCGACTTCCATGCAGGTGTATTAAGGTGTCTAATCTTCCGAACGTCCTCAAGCGAACTCAGCCACAAAGCGTTGCAATGCTGTTGCTGTGTGGCTTACTTCTGACCGGATGCCGCGAACGCACACACGATGCCACAACCGAACCAGCTGACAAACATTCCGCTACGCAGCCAATTCCGCACACTCATTACAGCACAGCACCGGTCGAATCTGAACCGGAATTGCAACCAGCTCACTTATCGGCAATTCGATTGCAGCCGCTTTCTGTCGATCAGTTTCCACACGTTGTGCCTGACAATGGAGCACGCCATGGATTCGCCACAATTCTGGAATCGCTCGGCAGTGGAGCAGCCGCGATCGACTACGATCGTGATGGCTGGCCGGATGCTGTGATTGCCGGTGGAGGAGACTTTGATGGGCGCACGTGTATTGGAAAGCCCGTGCATTTGCTTCGCAATCGGAAAACGCAATTTGTAAACGCAACGTCCACCAGCGGAATTGGTACAACTCGCTTTTATCATCACGGCATCTGTGCGGCTGACTTCAACAACGACGGGTTTCAGGATTTTCTGGTCACAGGCTATTCCGGTGTGCAGTTATTCTGCAATCTCGGTGACGGCACCTTCGCTGAATCGCTTGATACCGTTGACCTGTTTTCCGGTGGATGGAGTGCATCGGCGGCGTGGGGCGATTTCAATCACGATGGCCACCTTGATGTGTATATCACGAGTTATGTGAACTGGTCGTTCGATAACGATCCACCTTGCTTTGCATCAGATCAAATAACTCGCGACAACTGTTCCCCCAAGATCTTTGAAGCACTGCCTGACCGATTACTGATCAGCAACGGCAACGGAACATTCACTGAGCAATCCACGTCTTTCAACGTGCGACCTGATGGAAAAGCTCTGGGAGCTGTTGCGGCCGACTTAAACAGCGATGGCTATTTGGATTTGTATGTCGGCAATGATGTGATGATGAATTTTCTGTACCGTAACGAAGCCGGAAAAAGCTTCACCGATTGGTCAATCTTTGGCGGAGCGGCGGGAAGTCGCCGCGGCTCTCCGGATGCGTCGATGGGAGTCGATATCGTTGATTTTAACAACGACGGAATTTTCGACATCTGGGCGGCAAACTTCGAAATGGAAAGCTTCGCGCTGTACCGCGGACTCGGCGATTTGCAGTTTCGCCACGTCAGTGAAACTACGGGAGTGTCCGCTATCGGTGGCCAATATGTGGGATGGGGGACCGCCTTCGTCGATCTGGATCTGGATGGCGACAGCGATTGTATTGTCTGCAACGGGAACGTTGTTCAGCACCCACAACACTCACCCACACTTCAAAGAATGGTTATTTTAGAAAGCATCGGCGGTCAGTACTTCGAAGCTGTGACAAGGCAGACCGGATCCGCACCAATGACGCCCATGCACGGTCGCGGCCTTGCATTGACAGACTGGAATCGAGACGGACGCGTAGATCTGTTGATCACGCCCACTCATGCACCATCACAATTGCTTCAGAATGAATCCGTCACTGACGGGCGAAGTTTAACCGTGGAACTCTGCGGTCGAACTTCACCACGACAAGCCGTTGGTGCGATCGTCACGTTGACGACGTCATCGGTAGAAGACGGCCTGAAACGAACTCAAACCAAACAGCTTGTCGGTGGCGGCAGTTACGCGTCAACGTCTCTGGCCGAACTTAACTTTGGTTTCAAGCGAGGTGAAGAAGTTCAGACATTGCAGGTACAGTGGCCCGGTGGACAATTGCAAACCGTAAGCTTCAAGCCAGAATCAAGGTTCGTATTCATCATCGAAAGCGCCGCTGCCTATGAATCAATGAACGTCGATCCTTAGATCAGAGCTCGCTCATGCAACGAATTCGCCAAGTTGAGTTTCTCCGCAGTGGAACATTAGCTCAGCGAACGTGATCTTCACGAACGTGCCATACGCGAGGCTAATCACGGCGGAGTGTGACGAATGCTTTGCCTGGGCATCAACCACATTCCAGAACGACTTCACTCAGCCGCCGTGTCGGACTTCGCAGCCAGCTTCTGCTTGATGTAATTGACAGCCGCAGTCAGTTGGCGATCGTCAAAGGTCGCTTCACCTTCTTCGGCAGCGTTTTCTTCCTGTTCGGTGTGAGGACGCACGATGTCTCGTTCGCTACGACCGGCGTCCCATGCAGACCAGTCTGCACTTGTATAAGGAATCAGAAAGCCTTCGTCGGGCGAAACTCCCCATTGTTCGCTGGGCTTCATTCTGGGAAATCGGTGGATATTAACGCCACTGGGACGGTGGTAACTGGCGGTTGTCAGCTTCAACGCGCTTTCGCCGTCTTCCATTCGAATCACGTTTTGAACGCTGCCTTTGCCCCAAGTGCGTTCGCCAATCACGACAGCTCGATTATTGTCCTGAAGGCAGGCACTTAAAACTTCACTGGCAGATGCGCTGTACGCGTTTACTAAAATTGCCATAGGCATGTTTGGATAAGTATCGGGCTTCGATGCTGACCAGGAACGTTCCGGCACATTTCGGCCTCGAACACTCACAATCGTGCCTTCTTCCAGGAACATGTCTGAAATTTCAATGGCCGCTTCCAGAAGCCCGCCGGGATTGAAGCGAAGATCAAGAATGACTCCTTCGACCTTTTGCTCAACCAGCTTATCCATGGCGGCTTTGATTTCTTCCGTTGTGTGGCGACTGAAGTGAGTCATGCGAATATAGCCGATGTTTGGTTCTGTCTGCAGCATGTAATCCCACTGGTCGTCTTTGTCATAGCGTTCGCCTCGAACAGTGGGCGCCTTGATCAGTTCGCGAACAATTTCCATCGACACTGGTCCGGACTCGTCACCCACATGTTGAACGGCCAACTTTACCGGACGTCCCACTGGTCCCTGAAGTTTTTGAATAGCGTCGCTTAACGAATAGCCTTCCGTCGGCTCGCCTTCGACTTCAACAATCGCATCGCCCGCGCGAATTCCAGCTCGATAAGCGGGAGTTCCCGGCAATGGACTGACCACAATCAACTGGCCTCCACGAACATTAACCGTAATGCCAATTCCGCCAAATTCCTGTTCCACCATCTGGTTGAAACGGCCGACTTCTCTGGGCGGAATAAAATTCGAATACTGATCGAGGTCTGAAAGCATGCCTCGAATGGCCGATTCCATCAGTTGGCGGCGATCGATTTCTTTTACATAGTTGTTTTCAATCTGCTGAAACGTCTCCACAAACAGCTTCATCAGCTCATACTGATCGCGCTCTTTCGCGGCGGCGTTGGCAGCATCGCCATTAGTGGCAACATCGTCGGCTGAAAAACAGGTGGCGGGCTGGAAGGCAAGCAGGCTAAGTACACAGCAAATGAAATTTGCACGCATGGTGGGCTCCGAGGATAGTATTCGGCGGCAAGTGCCGCATACGATATCGCAAAGTGGTAGCAAAGGTGAAGGGCTGCCGAACGATCAACTGAGCAGAAAACCATCTGGCTCACACATTTGCTTCAGGGACACTATAGGAATGAACAGTTTTGTGGCATGGATGAATGGGCAACTTTTGCCTTTTTCTGAAATGGCACTGCCCGTCTGGGATCTTGGCGTCGTGGCAGGTGCCAGCATTACCGAAATGGCTCGCACATTCAATCACCGAGCTTTTCGACTGCCCGATCACATTAATCGCCTGCTGAATTCGTGCTCCGAACTGGGATTTTCGGCCCCGTATTCGCCTCAGCAATTACTTAACGCGGCTGAAGAAGTCGTCGCCGCCAATGAAAGCCAGATTGCTGCCAGCGACGACCTGGGAATCGTCATCTTCATCACTGCCGGAGCGAATCGCACCTATTTAGGTGCCGGCGAATTACCTGGGCCAACGGTTGGAATCCACACGTTTCGATTGCCGTTTGAAATTTGGCAAACGGCTTGTCAGCAAGGTGTGCGGCTGGCGATTCCTGACAGAATTCAAATTTCGACAGCCAGCCTGCCGGTCGAAAGTAAAACTCGCAACCGACTGCACTGGTGGCTGGCAGACAAAGAAGCCGATGCAAAGTTGCCAGGCGCAAAAGCTTTGTTGCTGGACACCAGTGGCTTCATCACAGAAACCAGCACCTCCTGTTTTTACGGTGTCATCGCGGGCAGCATCGTCACTCCCCAGGCAAACGTACTTAACAGCATGAGCCGTCGCATGGTGAAAGAAGCGGCTGCGGAATTCGGAATTCCATTCATTGAACGCAACCTGCAACGCAGCGACATCAACAACATGACGGAAGTATTTACGTCTTCCACGCCCGTTGGACTATTACCCGTACGTTCGATCGATGATCGTCAGTTTCCCGTGAACTCTGCAGATTCATTGGTGCCGAAATTACTGACATTCTGGCAACACCAAACCGGCATTTGTCTACGGCAGCAGATTCTGAAACACGCTTAGTGGCCGGATTGCCGGGCTTAGTCCGAATCAGCAATCAAGAAGATGGGGGACACCCAATGAACGATCAGCCTGATCTGACGGCTTCCGGAACTTTACCAGCGACTGGTCCCGATCTTCCCTCATCGTCGCGATTTCGAAAGTTCGGCCCAGGAATGCTGGTTGCCGCAGCCTTCATCGGACCAGGCACGGTCACGACAGCCAGTAAAGCGGGAGCAGCATTCGGCTTCGCCTTATGCTGGGCGATTGTGTTCAGCATTTTCGCAACAATTATCCTTCAGGAAATGTCAGCTCGCCTGGGTCTGGTCACTCGACAGGGACTTGGCGAAGCAGTTCGGTCGAGCTGCCGCACCAACGGCATGCGACTTTTAGCCGGATTGATTGTGGCCGTTGCCATCGGCGTGGGAAACGCTGCCTACCAAACCGGCAATATCGTAGGAGCATCAATTGGCCTGACACTGATTGCCGGCGGTTCCATCCAGACCTGGTCAGTGATCATCGGAAGTGTGGCATTTGCGTTGTTGCTAAGCGGACGCTATCGCTACATCGAAACGGCTTTGATTGGTCTTGTACTAACAATGAGTGCCACGTTTTTACTGACGGCCATTATGGTCAAACCGGACATGGTCGCACTGGTCAAGGGCAGCTTTGCGCCCGGCCTGCCAGAAGGTTCGCTGCTGACCGTGATCGGGCTAATCGGAACAACCGTGGTTCCGTACAACCTGTTTCTGCATGCGAGTTCCGTCTGCCGAAAATGGCCGAATGATGTCCCAACAGATGTAGCGCTTCGTGAATCTCGCGTTGATACAACTGCCGCCGTTGTTTTGGGTGGCCTGGTAACTCTGGCGATTGTGGCAACGGCAGCCACTGCGTTTTCGGAGGGGCGAACCCTGACCAGTGCCGCTGACATGGCCAAACAACTGGAACCGCTGTTGGGTGGCCCTGCTGCCAGAATATTTTTCGCAGGTGGTCTGCTGGCGGCAGGTCTGACCAGCGCCATCACAGCTCCACTAGCAGCCGCATTCGCAATTAGTGGAGCGATGGGATGGAGCACCGAATTAAAGTCAGCTCGATTCCGGTCAATCTGGATCACCGTGCTGTGCGCTGGCACGTGCCTTGCCGCAGCGGGCCTGAAAAGTCCTCAGGTAACAATTCTGATTGCTCAGGCCGCCAACGGCCTATTGCTGCCGCTCATCACAATCTTTCTGTTGATTGCGGTAAATCGCAGTGAACAAATGAAAGATTATCGCAATGGAATTCTGGCAAACGTGTTAGGCGGCGCTGTCGTTCTGATCACGCTGTTGCTGGGAGCCACCGCAATTTACAAAATGTGCTTTGTTTAACGATCAAAGTCGGCCCCCCGCCACAATCACACAGGGCGATGAGCTGCATCAAGTCGCATCCAATACAGCAATTCGTGGATAACTTCCAACACAGTTTGAATTCGATGTTGCGGGTCCTTCTGGATACAGCGCAAACAGATTGTTTCCAGGGCTTTCGGAATGTTACGATCGGCAGCGATCACGCTGGGAGTTGGCGGGCTGTTGTTCAGCATGTTTCGCATCACTTCGTCGATTGTATCACCCCATGCAAGTTGCTGCCCCGTTAGAATTTCAAAAAGGATGGCCCCAAGGCTGTAAATGTCAGTTCGATGATCCAGTTCGCCACCAGCAAACTGTTCAGGAGACATATACAACGGCGTGCCTGGATGAGACGCTTTCGATGACAGAGCATTTTCGTCTTCTGGTTCCGGCTCAACTTCATCGCCTGAAGTTGCCGGTTGTGCTTTCACGTCAGCCAGGCCCCAGTCCAGCAGCAACACTTCTCCAAAACCGCCCGCCACGATATTTTCCGGTTTAACGTCGCAGTGAACGACGCCATACGTATGAGCATAGCTTAACACCTGTCCAACCTGAATAATCACGTCGATCAACCGTTCCAGGTCCCAGGCTGCGGCTGTTGCTTTGTCTCCGCTGATCAGTCCGTCCAGAACTTCTCGCAGCGTGACGCCAGTGACCAGTTTCATCGTAAAAAAGTAACGCCCGTGTTTGTCGAATCCAACTTCATACACGGGAGCTGTGTTGGGATGCTGTAACATGGCTGTTACACGAGCTTCTCGCAAAAACAGCTTCTTCTCCTGGGGATCATCGGCAAATTCCGGACGCAGCGTTTTGTGACAAACGGTTCTGCCAAGATGCAGATCTTTGCACGACTGAATGACACACTTACCTCCCAACGCCACTTTGCTGAAATAGATATAGCGAGTGTTGTTGACCATCTGCGCTGCGGACGAAAGAGACGCATCGGTTTCATTCAGATAGATCTGCGGAACAGTCCGCGTGGATCGAAGAAAGCTGGTTGTCACGTGTTTGATTATCCTAACAAGGGCTTCGCCCTTGACCCAGTGGCGTGGAATGCGGCAAGACATGGAACGCTCGAATCGCCAAACCGCTCCGTTGTCGCTATGAACAACATGCGCGCACCGTGCGCGCATCATTTTGAATAAGACTCTAAATTAATGCTGCGAAGGTGGCTTCAACCATCGCAGACGGCTCATTGAAGTTCAATGAGAGTATTGGTGTTTGGGGGCGAGGATCACACTAAACACTTACTGCTTTTTCAACGGAACTTTTTCCACCGTGTGCTGCACTTTGCCATGGTCGTCGACGAACTCAATTTTCAGCTTCGGCGAACGGCCAGAACTCGAATCAACAGCGACATGTAAAAAACCGCCAGTCGGTTCAGGATAAATAAAGGGCTGTTGAATCAGCCCCTGCGGATCTGTGCTGTTGGGCGTACCCGGCCGCGAACCGGAAATGGCGTTTTCATCGTTGAGTGCTCCACATGAAAATTCTTCCATGCCTGCAGGATGAATGCTGTGATACTGCCAGTGACGATCTCCGCAAAACGTCATGATATTGTGCAGCTTATGAACATTCATCCATTCAAAAAAGCTGTTCGCTTCGTGGCGAAACCCCTTCAGGTTGGTGTGATTGTCTTTCTTGTTCTTAGAATCCGGCCCCACCATTGGTGTGGGCGTGATAATAATTTTCCAGGTGGCGTCGCTCGCCAGCAATGTGCGTTGCAACCATTCTCGCTGTTCGGCCCCCCAGATTGTCTTGCCCGGTCCGTCGTCCATGCGATTTGGAGATCGATAGTCGCGACCTTCTACAAACCACAACTGCAAGTGCTTGTGAACGCGGTGAGTTCGATAGGTTGGAGTCTGGCTGTCGTTGGCCGGATGAATGGGCATCTGTTCGCGAAAGATATCGATGCCAGTGGTGGGCAATGGCAGAGTGTCGCCGCCGAGGTCAGCATCGTTGAAGCGAAAGTCGTGATCATCCTTTGACCAAAACGTGGCGGTGTTGCCAAAGAATTCGACCAGCCGAGGAAACCGTGCCTGTTCGTGCCATTTCTTACGCAATTCCGGCAGCGTTTTCGCCGCTGTCCTGGCGGGGTGGTCGTAATACACGATGTCTCCCGTGCCAATAAAGAAGTCCGGTTTCAGTTCGGCCATCGCCTTATAAGAAGGATAGCCCAGCCGTTTGTCTTCATCGGAAACACCACTGCCTTCCCCCTTCTTTCCATACATAAAGAAGGCGTAGTTCTGGCAACTGCCCATGCAAAATGTCAGACGATCTTCTGAATCCACAGCAGATAGCGTGCGAAACTGGCGAGTCGGCCCGACACTGGTTTCAGCTTCGTTGGCACCAAAAAGCAGGCGATAGTAATAGCGTTGTCCGGCTTTCAGGTTGGTCAGCAAAGCGCGAACAATAAAGTCTCGGTTCGCTTCTGCCTTCAGCCAATCGGTTTTGTTTGAATGCGCAAAATCCGAGGACTCGCTGTATTCAAAGCATGCAATTCCCGCCGCGCCGGGAATGTCGCCGGATTCGTCCAGCACGGGCCCGGGAATCGCCGTTAGGCGAGACTGCAGCAACACAGAAGTCGCCGTAACTTCGCCCGCAAGTTCTCCCTGAGCATGAAAGATATCTGCCGACAGCCCATAGACAGGGTTCACAATCATGATCACGAACATCGCGGCAGTGGATTTCAAACGTTGCATAACGGCTTCCTGGATCTTTCCGGCAGAATGTAAGTTAATTGCAGCCTCGGGCGACTTCATCCCGCCAACCTTGGTTCAGTCTACCAGGTTCTGACAAATTGTCAGGCGTGAACGTCAGCCCAAGCCTGGCGTCGCATGCGAGGGCATTGGTTTTCGAAGCTTTCCGGGCAGTTAAACTGAACTCACGAAACTGTACCCACGAAACCGGCCGACCAGGTTTCGCTCATTCCTAGCTTCAAACACAGCCACGTGGCGGCTGCCCACAGAATGTGATGTGCCCTGGGGAATTCCTGCGGAAGCACTTTGGGCACTCAGCAATTTTCACCGAACGTTCCAATTCGAGATACAGTGGGCGAATGCGTTTCCCTTGTGACGCTGGGTATCTACAATGTGCAATTCGCTGGACAGCGACAGGTTCAATGTCAGTTCATTATTTCTGCGACCCACATCAACCGCAGGGCGTTAGCCCCGGTTGGTGCGAATCACGGAAAAAACCGGGGCTAACGCCCTGCGACTGATTGAGACTTGACGGTGTACAGTGAAAGTCCTGCTGAAAATGATGTACACACTGTGCGCATCTTTTTCTGAGCGACAACGGAGCGTTTCCGAGCGTCAGCTTATTTGGGATCAAGGGCGAAGCCCTTGTTGGTTCTATTCGCGTTCTTCGACACTCTAGTCCTGATTGTGGTTTATGGCACAGCATATCACTTCTGCTCAAATCAAGTGCTCAGCAGCGGCACTTCGCGCCTATCTGGGAGCAACGGCTAACCTGACAAAGATCAGCGATCCGGATCTGGACCTTGAAGTCCTGAATGCGCCGGAGACCATTGCCGAAGGAGCGTTGATTGAGTTTCGGATTTCGGCTTACGGATTTAAGCAACGCATGCAGCACAAATACACGGAAGTCAGCGAAACGGACATCGTCGCAGAACAGACTGATGGGCCAACTCGAGCGTGGAAGCATCGCCAGACGATCACGGCCGTCAGTGACAACGAATGCACGTTGACCGACCAGATCGACTTCGAACCTCCCGGCGGAATGCTGGGATACGTCATGACGGCAGCAAAGATTAAGGACTCCATCCAGGACGGCATGGATTATCGTTACGAAACTCTGCAGGAAATTATGGAAGCTTAACTTGCAGCAAACGGTGGAAGATAAACAACAGGTGACCGATTTGCCGTCTGTGTTTCTTCCAATATCAGACTGCGTTTTTTGACCGCGTTTATCGTCACGCTGGATCTGGATTCATGCCCAAATTGCCATCAAAGAAAGCTCCCCCGCAGGAACTTCCCACAGTTCCTATCGCCCTGCTTTTGTGCATCGCGTTTGGCGGAGGATTCTTTGGGCTGCTGGCCGTAATTTTTCCCGGCGCTGGCATGATGGGCCTGGCTCTGCTGGTGCTCGGCCTGCTGTTTATCGCCCAGTACTTTGTCTGGGGCCGCTGGCTGTATCGAGTCGCCGTGAAGATGGAAGCGAAGAAAAGTGGCTCCGATGCTTCAAGCACGGCAACAGGCACAACCAGCGAATGACGCTGGCGTGCTTTTCTGGCTGCCCTTTTCAGATTCACAAACATCTATTACTTGCCCCGCTACCATTCAACTTCCACTTCTTCGTCGGCTTCGCCTTCCCAATTGGTCGTTTGCGGCTTAAGCGGGCTCTCAAGTTCAGTGTTTTGCTCATGATGTCGACAGGACAGCAACACGCCACGTTCTGCCTGAAACGTGCATCCCATCTGGAAGCCGTCGCCAGTGTTCAAAACCCAGCGTGGCTGAACGCCAATTTCAATGGACGTCGTGCTGAACAAGACCTGAGTCGAATACTGCTGATCCAGCGGAATTTCTTCCTGGCATAGAAAGCGACAACCATTTAACGAATAGTCCAGCATTCGACCTCTGATCTGACGTTCCTCGTCAACCTTAACGATAACCGGCAAGTCAACGGGAAACCGAACTTCACCACGAGACTGGTCGTACGTCCATTGCTCAACCACGGCACCCAGTGCATTCACGGTAAACATGGCGACAACGTTTTCGCCGTGAATATTTCCACCCCAATGCACGATGCATTTCTGACGACTTACGACGCTCCATTGCTTGCTGCTTAACGATACTTCCGCCACCTGGCCCTGCACAGGAACACCCGTCAGACAGGGAATTTCCAGCACAAGGTCGTGTTGCGAAACAGCTCGCACGCCCGCCTGCACAATGCGACCGTCTGCCAGAGTAATCTCCGCATTCAATCCGGCGATAGTGGCGTTTAGTAGTCTGTAGTCTGGCGTTGGTTGGCCCGCAACTCGTTGCTGAGGCCAGCGCCAAATGTTTTGCTCCGATGCTTTTCGCTGCGTTTGCCTTGCTGTGTGCGTGCTGATTGACTTAATCATGATTGCTGCCCAACAAGGGTTTGCCCCTTGCCCCAGAGTCGAGCGGTTGCTCGGAATTTGCAAGTAACGCGCGCACCGTGCTCGCATTTATTTGAATGACGACTTCAACCGAAAAACCGCTGATTGAAGTAGCTCCGGGTTCGCTCACAAACTCTGAAGATTCAAACTATCGCGACGCAGAAAATGTTGACGACCCACTACAACATATGTTGCGTTTCAGCAACATGTCGGTATTAGCCAAACCATTCAGCGGGGCAAAACTGGTAGTTAAGGTATGTTACCGGGGGCGTAACGATTTTAACGCCACTAAATCCGTGCAGCAAACTTTGCTACAGCTATCGCGACTAACCGGTTTGGGGCAAGTCCAGCACGTGAGCAAATCGTTCCAGCACGATCGTTTTCAAACCATGATATTCGGCAGAATCGAAGTCGCCCGTGCGCACAAGATCGTGCGCCATGCGGCGAGCGATCTGAAGAATACGCAGATCGCGAATCGGGTTGGCTACTCGCAACGGCAGCGAGCCGCTTTGGCGAACTCCCAGCACGTCACCGGGGCCACGCAATTCCGCATCGCGTTCCGCCAGTTTGAAACCGTCGGATGATTCTTCCATCGCTTCCAGACGCTGGTTCGCTTCCGGTGTTTCCGCAGTGGACACCAGAAAACAATATCCCTGATAACTGCCCCGGCAAATTCGCCCACGCAACTGGTGCAGCTGAGCCAGGCCGAAGCGTTCGGCCTGCTGCACAACCATCAACGTGGCATTGGGCACGTTCACGCCCACTTCGATTACCGTTGTGCTGACCAATATGTCGATTTCCTGAACTCGAAATCGGTCCATCACTTCGTGCCGCGTTTCTCTGTCCATGCGACCGTGCAGAAGTTCAACCCTCAATTCCGAAAGTTCCGTTTGCCTAAGATTCCTGAACACCGACTCTGCAGCCGCGTCGTCATCTTCAGATTGACCTTCAACTCGAGGACAAACGACATACGCCTGCCGGCCTTTGGCAACGTTCTGCCGCACAAAATCCCAAGCTCGCTTCATTTGATCTTCGGTTTGAATACGGCTGGTGATGACACGCTGTCGCCCCGGCGGCAGTTCATGAATCGTGGACACATCCAGATCGCCGAAGCGAGTCAGACACAGGCTGCGAGGAATCGGAGTGGCCGTCATCACCAACACATGCGGCTGTTGTGGTGGAAGTCCGTCAGCAGACGCAACGTCACTGTCAACAACGCCAAACGCGGCTCTCTGGCGAACTCCGAATCGGTGCTGTTCATCGATGACTGCCAATGCCAGATTTTTAAACTTTACCGATTCCTGAATAACGGCCTGAGTGCCAACCACCAGCTGACATTCGCCGGACGCAATGTCGGCCAGCAACTGGCGTCGTTCTGCCGCGGGCAAACCGCCAATCAAAAAGCCTCGCTTCACTCGGCTTTCAATCAACAGTTCTTCAAAGGTTTGCCAGTGTTGTGAAGCCAACACTTCTGTGGGAGCCATCACCACAGCCTGGTACCCGGCGGCAACAGCTGCCAGCATGGCGTAAACTGCGATCGCCGTTTTGCCAGCTCCCACGTCAGCCTGCAGCAGACGGTGCATGGGCTGCGGTTTAATCAGGTCGGCGACAAGTTCTTTCACCACCTGATTCTGGCCGTTTGTAAAACGGAAGTCGAACAGCCGTCTGATGCGAGCATCAATTTTGGCGGTCACATCAATGGGATAACTTCGTGAATTCGCGCCCCAAATGCGTCGCCGCAATGCCAGGCCCAGCTGAAATTCGAACAGGTCGTCTAAAATCAGGCGGTCGCGAGCCGCTTCAAACTGCTCCACTGATGGAGGCGTATGCAGCCAGGTCATGGCCGTTTTCAGTTCCGGCAGGCTATGGTGCTTGCGATAGTATTCCGGCAGCGGATCAATCAGATATTGAGCATACTGAGCCACGGCGGCTTTGGTCATGCGCCGCATCTGATCCATATTGATACCGTCAGTCAGCGGATATCGCGGAAGCACGCCGACGGCACCTTCCACGTCTTCGCTGGTGTCTTCAGGTGCCAGCCAATGAACTCGCGGATTCCCAAATTCCCAGCGACCGGATTTCCGTTGAGGCTTGCCACTGAAGATCACGTGGTCATCGTGGCGGAACTTCTTCAGCATCCACGGCTGATTAAACCAGGTTCCTCTGACAAACTGGCCATCGCAATCCAACAGAATGCCAACAATCGAGCGCCCCTTAGTGAGAGTTCGCAGATCGCAGTCCACCACTTTTCCGTGAACAGATTGTTCAACGTCTTTTTCCAGCTTTGCCACAGAACGCAAATCGCTGAAGTCGTTCACACTGTGAGGCACGTGAAAAAGCAGATCCTGAGCGGTTTTGATGCCCAGCTTTGCCAGCAGTTCTGCGCGTAGAGGACCAACTTCCGAAACAAACTGCACGGGAGTCGCCAATGGTGTTTGTCTTAACGCAGCAGCGGCGTCGGCAAATTCTTCAGACATGCGACAACATAAACCAACGGAATGCAACTTCGGGAGACGGAGCAGAAATTTCAACAATCAGCGACAGTACAGCCAACAGGTGCCAAGCGGTGGCGTAAAGCCTGAATTTGGCAACTTGCTGTTCTCTAAAATGAACTGCTCTTTATTGTAGTGAAATTGGCTATCGTTGGTGAATCCACTTCGCAGAGTAAAGCTGGGCCGTTAAAAATCCGGCATTACGCTGGTTATGGGTTTGCGTAACCTTTGCCGGAGGGCAATGAGCAATGTTGGGCAAGTCAATCAGCAGTGGCTTTGCTCAGACACCAGTTTTGTAGCGGAGTCGGCTGCAACGAAATTCGCCGAGCGACGTAGTCGCGATTCCGAGCGGTAGCTCGAATGATCTGGGGCACAGCCCCATGAGCCCCCACGCGGCATAAATTGAGTCGGGTTAAACGGGAAACACATCATTTCCCGTCTCGCCACGTCAAGCGTCGTCGCCCCAGCGTTTCATCAGTTGGTGCGGGACGCCTAGATGGTCGCAGATTCGAGCGACAACAAAGTCGACAAGGTCAGCAAGACACGTGGGAGCGTGATAAAATCCGGGCATTGCCGGTAACACGGTCGCGCCCGCTTGAGACAGTTTGGTCATGTTGTCCAGCGCAATCGAACTAAGCGGCGTTTCTCTGGGAACAAGCACCAGCGGGCGACGTTCTTTCAGATGAACGTCTGCGGCACGCTGAATGAGATTGGTTGATGCTCCACAAGCAATCGATGACAGCGTTCCCATTGAACACGGGCAGATCACCATCCCACCGGTTAAAAACGAACCGCTGGCGATTCCGGCCGAATAGTTTCTGAGCGAATGTACGCTGAGTTCGCCTTCGGCATTGGGTGAGCAGTTTTGAAAGCCCCAGCTTGCGGCGGGACCGGACGTTAGTCCTGTTTCAAGAAACTGTCGCCACGTGTTTTCGTCCGCAGTGGCGGGCGGCAATTCAACTCCGATTTCACGCAAAGAAACCATGCGAGCCGCTTCACTCACCAGCAGATGAACGTGCATACCCGCCGAAAGCATGGCCTGACCAAGACGCAAAGCGTAGGCCGTGCCGCTGGCTCCGGTGACCGCAAGTACAAGATGACGATTCATTTAAGACGACTTCCAGAACAGGCTCAGCCCGAACAAAATCCGTAAACCAATACCGCTGCAGCATCTTTTCAAATTGGCAGTGTACTGAACTTATCGTGTCTTCCGTTTTCCGTTTCCGGCAATATCGCTAGACTTGGATGTCTCTTTGTAGCCGGAATTGTTTCTGTGGACACCCTTTAATCGGCCTGCCATTCTAAAGGACAAATGAATTCCTGAATTTCGTTAACTGAAAAGGATAGGGAATTTTCGACGCAACGGGCAAATCACCCCGCTGTCTTGCGGCTTCTGCCCACATCAGTAAACAACCTTGCGATACAGGCACTCAACGGAAGAAACGGAATCGTTGTGCCGAACCCACTGTCTAACGAGGCTGTGCCTCAGACCATTTGAGCTAACGCTCAAAAACGCGACTACGTCGCTCAGAAAACTTCACTCAACATGAACAAGTTCGCTGCTTTGAGAAGTCTAACGAGGCGGGCTGCTATAATCCTGCTCGCTCCAAAACTCAGAACCCGTGAGACACCGTCCACGAAAGCGTCGCTGTGATCAACTACCGCAGTTTGAAAAGACTTCTTGGTGAAACAAGCCTTGAACGAAAATGTCGACTGCTGTTCGGCACTGCGCTTTTGATTTTAATTACCACCAGCTTCTGGATTTACGCAGCGCGAACCAGAACTCTGGTCGAAAATCAGCAGGTCTTAAAGGCGGAAGCTCTGGTTCCCGGAATTTTGCGGCGACATCATCATAAGAAATTCGGTGAAATCCTGTTTCCAGTGAAGCCTGCGGATGCCGTCGCAGAAAGCATTCCTGAAACAGACGCTCAGAAATCTGCTGAAGTCGCTTCGCCCGGTTCGCAAACTTCCAACGCCAACATTGATGTGGATATCGCTGTTGATTCTGCCGCCGCAAGTCCGCCCAAAACAGCTGCTGCGAATGGCGGAACCATGCGTGCGCCGATGGAATGGACTCCCTTTATCGACCGCTTGAATGCCGTTGATGCGTTTCGGATTGACGCGACGTTTGGCATCGTGTTACCCAATGACACTCCCAGCGACGAATCCGTTTTTAAGACGCTGCTGGCATTCAAAAATGGCAAGCAAACAGATCACGTGTTTTCAGACGACGCCAACGGAATTCGTCAATTAACGTACTACAAAGCGCTGCGCCCGGATGCTTCGTGTGCGGCCTGTCACAACGGAAAGAATGCGGCGACGTTTCCATCGAAGTCTTCAGACGATCCCGATGCCGTCGAACCTCTGGCAGGAATGGTAACGGTGACGTTGCCGATGGACAAAATTGAAGCCGAATTAAGTCGCAATCGAGCCGTCCTGTTGGCATCAGCCATCGTCACCTCATTTTTAGCGATGCTGGTCGCATATGTAATTGTCCGTTACATCATTGTAAAACCGGTTTTGCACCTGAAGGACGTCAGTGACGAAATTGCTCGAGGCAACTTGAACCTGCGAGCGGACATTAAAACGGGCGACGAATTTGAAGAGCTTAGTCACGCATTCAATCGAATGCTTCGCCACATGACGACCGTCAACGAAGAGCTTCGTGGGGTAAACGACAACCTGGATGCCAAAGTAGACCAGCTGGCTCAGGCGAACATGGAACTGTTCAACACCAACGCCATGAAGGACGAATTTCTGGCAACCATGAGCCACGAATTACGTACGCCATTGAACAGCATTCTGGGGTTCAGCGATGTACTGGCAAAGGCGCCCAACCTGGACACTCGCCAACAGCGATACGTCGACAACATTCGCACGTCCGGCCGCAATCTGATGGTGCAGATTAACGACCTGCTGGATCTTGCTAAGATCGAAAGCGGGCAGATGACAATCCAGGCTGCTCCTGCAAAAATCGGCGACGTGATCGAAAGCCAGATCGCCCAGATCATGCCATTGGCGGATCAAAAGAATATCGACCTGCGAATTCAGCCACCGGACAATCCGTTGCCATCAGTGCATCAGGATGTCGGAAAGATCCGCCAGATTCTTACCAACCTGCTGTCCAACGCGATCAAGTTTACCCCGGAAGGCGGTCGAGTTCGCATCAGTTCTCGCATGGTCGGCACGGAACAGTTCGAAATCTGCGTGGAAGACACGGGCATCGGAATTCCAATGCACGAACAGGATCGCATTTTCGAAAAGTTCCGTCAGGGCACCACCATCGAAGGCGAACGCGACCAGATGAAACGCGAATACGGAGGCACAGGGCTGGGGCTTTCGATCGTTCGCGAACTTGCTCGCCTGCTGGGCGGTGATGTTCAGCTGGAAAGCGAGTTCGGAAAAGGCAGCATGTTTACGGTTAAGTTACCCGTGGAAGCTCCACCAGAAAAACCGACGATCGATCTGTCGTTGGATTCTACTTCATCCACCTCACTTAACCGAATCACGTCGGTTGATCTGCTGAACCCGCCACAAAAATAGGCTACGAGCCGCCGGCTGGCTTTCAAGACAGGACAGATCGGGCGATCTGCGGTGAGTACTCCGGCGCGACTTTTTCCTGAACAAACGGTGTTAACAGTGTTGGTTGATTTTTGTGGTGCGGCGCGTTCAGATGTTGTATAGATATGGAACTGCGACGCGCCAAACGTGAAACGAAAGACGACTCCAGCATGCGAATGATCACCGGCGGCCTTCTGATTGTGGCAAGCGAACAGGCGTTTGCTCATTCGCAAATGGTTCCGTTTCCCAATCAAGTGTTTGCAGCCGAAGTGCTGTATCCGGCCAGTATCGTGCTGCTGGGGCTGGGTATTTGCTTTTTAATATGGGGTGCCGTCAGTGACCAAAAGTCTGGTGAGAAATCAGCATGACGGACACCAGCCTGCGTCAGCCTTTGCAGAAGTCACAACTGATTACGGTTGCTTTGATTCTGTTGTCTGCGTTGGCAGCCGTTGGTCCGGTGACGTTGTCTGCCACGAAGAATTCGCTTTCGTGGAAAGCAGCAACCGCGTTATGGCAGAAGGATTTTGCAGAAGCCAAAACGCTGGCGGAGCAAGCGTTATCGGAAAACCCAACTTCCGAATTTGCTCGAATCATCGCCGCAGATGCCGCTGGTGCGCTTCATCAAAGCGAAGCAGCAATTGAACTCTACAAACTGCTGCCGCCGGATTCCGAATTCTTCTATCAGGCTCAGCTGGGACTGGCAGATCGTTACTATCAAAAAAACTGGATGAAGGAAGCCGAAACGCATCTTCGCTATGTGCTGGAACATAACCCAACTGAGTTTGAAGCCAATAAACAGCTCGCGTTTCTGATGCAGCTGCAGGGCAGAACATGGGATGCTGTTTCTCCATGCCTGCAGATGATCCAATTTGGTATTTTCGGGCCGGTCGAACTGCACATTCTGGGCTGCCCGGAAAGTCAGTTTCTATCCGACGAACGCTATCTGGACAGTGCCCGGAACGCTGCCCCGGATGATCCTCGCAGCTTTCTGGCGACCGCTCGATTTGCAGAACTTCGCAACCGTCCGGACGAAGCCGCAGCCATCTTTCGCAAGGTCATGGAAGCCGACGCAAGCCTGCTGGAAGCGCCGATTCGTCTGGCCAGAATTTTACTGAACAGCAATCAGCAGGAAGAGTTTCTGAAGATTATGAGTTCGCTTCCGCCGTCAGCAGAGGATCACGGCGGGTACTGGTTGAATCGAGCATTCTGGGCGACCAAAACGGGCAATCCCCAGGGAGCCGCTCGCTGCCTGTTTGAAACTCTGCAGCGCATGCCGGGACATGTGGAAGCCAACTATCTGCTGTCGCAGGTTTTAGTTCAACTGGGTGCCCCCAAAGCTGCGAAACAGTTTGGGGATCGAGCCAAAATTCTGGCAAGGTTGGAAATTACAATGCCGGAATTTTATGCCAACCCAACTTCACCGGAGCTCATCAAGACCCTGGTTGACGATTTCGAATCACTGAATCGAAATTGGGAGGCCGCCGCAGTGTGCCAGTTTGCAATGAGCCAAAGAGGCGATCCGCCGGAATGGATACACGAAAGCCTGGCTGCTTTGCAACAAAAACTACAACGTTCGGGCAATACGTTGCTAGCTCCCGCACCACTATCAGAAGTCGCGGAGATCGGTGCCTACGAAATTCCGCCGTGGGACACCGGCAACATTCAACCAAACGAACTGACAACTCAATCAGACACGGCAACAAATCGCATTTCGTTTCGAGAAGAAGCAGCTGATGTGGGCCTGAAATTCACGTTTTTCAACGGTTCAACCAGTGTTCGAGGAATGGAACACATTTTTGAAACAACGGGAGGCGGCGTTTCAACTCTGGACTTTGACGGAGACATGTGGCCGGACGTCTACTTGTCACAGGGAGCTCCCATTTGGGAAGGCGACGATGATGTTCGACCGCTTGACAGTCTGTTTCGTAACACCAGCAATGGTTTTTCAGATGTCACGGAAGCCGCCGGTCTTGGCGATGATCGATTCACCCAGGGAGCCACCGTTGGCGACTTCAATAACGATGGGTTTGCCGATCTGTATGTTGGCAATTTGACGGGCAATCGGTTCTATCGAAATAACGGCGACGGCACGTTTTCTGAAATCACAGACGAAACCAACACCGCTGGCGACGAATGGACGGTCAGCTGCATGCTTGCAGACCTTAACGGCGATTCACTGCAGGATCTTTATGTCGTTAACTATCTCGTTCGCGAAAGCGTTTTCGAACGACGCTGCCGACAAAACGGCCATCCGCTCACGTGCGCTCCGACTTTGTTTCCGGCGGAACAGGATCGAGTTTACCAGAACATGGGTGACGGAAGCTTTAAAGAAGTAACAGCCGAATCCGGCGTTGTACAAGCGGAAGGCAAGGGACTGGCAATTGCCGCGGGCGACTTTGACAATTCCGGGCGACTAAGCGTGTTTGTTGGCAACGATACTGCTCCCAATTTCTACTTCCAAAACCAGACAGCAGCTGAAGAAACTGAAATTCGTTTCACAGAAGCGGGCACGATCAGCGGACTGGCGGTTGATGGAATGGGACGCAGTCAAGCCACGATGGGAGTCGCCTGTGGTGACGTGGATGGCTCCGGAACGATCGATCTGTTCATCACCAATTTCTACGAAGACGCAAACACTCTGTATTTGCAGCACGCTCCGTCAACGTTTTTCGACGGCACTCGAGACGCAGATCTTTATGAATCCAGTATCCCGCTGCTGGGCTTCGGCACCGAGTTTCTGGATGCCGATCTGGATGGCGACCTGGACTTGTTCGTCACCAACGGACACGTCGACAGAACCAACGCGACCGGCGAACCGGACGAAATGCCGCCACAGTTTTTTGCAAACACAGGCACAGGAAAATTCGCTGAACAATCTGGCGAATCGCTTGGAGACTATTTTCAGGGCAAGTATCTGGGCCGCACAGTATCGCGACTCGATTGGAACCGAGACGGTTTCAACGACCTCTGCATTTCACACCTGTATTCGCCCGTGGCACTGCTAACCAACACATCATTCGAAGCTGGCAATTCAATTTCCATTCGACTACGCGGAACGCAATGTGATCGTGATGCTTTGGGAACTGTCGTTACAGTGCAGGCAAAAGGTAGGACATACACTCATCAATTAGTGGCCGGCGATGGCTATATGACCACCAACGAACGAAAGCTTGTTGTGGGCCTGGGCGACGCTGAAGACATTGACAGCATTGAAGTTCGGTGGAGAAGTGGCCATCAGCAAATGTTTAATCACGTCGCGGCCAGCGGCGAGATCTTACTGGTTGAGGCATCTGATACGGTTTGGACTATTCCTGATTAGTTGCATGTTCGTTAGACGTTTGGTTTGTGTTTGTGTATCACAAACGGGCGCTTGTGAAAGTTTGGCATTTGCGATATGGCAACGCTGTCAGGCCGCGGTTCTCTAAGGGTTGGGCTTGATTCCTGGGGGAATCAAGCCCATGATAGTTTGTTCGACTTGCCGAATTGCCGGTGGATCAGGCGAGTGTTCTATTTGTTTCCTTCAGAATGAGGTACCAGTCATGAGATTAATGAGACAGAAACAACGAGGCTTTACGCTGATTGAGTTGCTGGTGGTAATTGCCATCATTGCAATCTTGATCGCGTTATTGCTGCCTGCCGTTCAGCAGGCTCGTGAAGCGGCTCGACGGACTCAGTGCAAGAACAACCTGAAACAGTTGGGACTGGCGTTCCACAACTATCACGACACTTACAACATGTTCGCGATTGGTGCTCAGCGTCAGAATGGGTTTGGTCCATCATTCTATCCAGCACTGCTGCCATACTTTGAACAGTCTGCACTTTACTCAAAGCTGTCGTTCAATGGCGGACACACTGGATGGACCGGCGCTGGCGGTGGAAACACTGGCAAGGACGTCAATCGTAACGTCGTCAATGGCATTGTTCTGACGGCCTTGATTTGCCCTTCAAGCCCACTAGATCAGGTTATACAGGACGGCAACGGCGGTGCAGTACAGACTGTGCCGTCTTACGTCGGCATTTCCGGAGCGGTTGATGAAGATCGCACCAGCGGTGCAACTCCAACAACTGACACCGATAACTTTATTGAATTGCGACAACGCCCCGGTGCCAACTGCTGTGCCACAAATTCTCAGAACGGTTTCATGGCGGCAGGCGGAATTCTGGTTGCGAACGAAGGTATCGGCATCCACAAGATCACCGATGGAACATCGAACACCATGATGATTGGTGAAACATCTGACTGGGCTGTTGCTGCAAACGGTTCCAAAGTCGACATTCGTGGAGGTGTGCCACACGGTTGGTTGATGGGAACCGATGGTGGTGGACGTATCACAGGATGGAATGGCCCAAACTCTCGTACGTTTAACCTGACTTCCGTTCGATACGCTCCGGGCACAAACAACTATGAATTGCCTGGTGTTCATCAAAACCATGGTCCAAATAACCCACTGATTTCATCTCACACCGGTGGATTTCAGGGGCTGTTCGCCGATGGCCACGTCGCCTTCATCAGCAACAACGTGGACCTTCCAACACTTAAAAAGGTGTCTACTCGTGACGACGGTCAAACCGTTGGTGAGTTCTAATCTGCCTGCTGAGATCAGTCTTGGCTGACATTTCAGCAAAGCGCAATTTCAAACCGGTGGTCTCACGATATCCTGTGGTTACGTGAGGCCACCTTTTTAACCCAAAGATAAAGCTTGTTCGCCGGTTGCGGGCCAATCAAATCCTGCCCAGCGGAATTCTCCACTTTCTAATTCTTCATACTCGAAGAGGCTTGGCATCCAGATGCGTGCTTTACATTGTTTAACACTTTTCGCTTCCGTTTCTCTGTTCACCATTGGCTGTGGTGGCGGTGGTGGTGGATATAACGGCCCCTGGGGACAAGGTGATGGAGTTGTCCGACTGGACGGCAAGCCGCTGACTGAAGAAGCGACTGTCACGTTTTTGTCAGCTGAAGGATATTCAGCCACCGGACGCGTCGATGGCGAAGGAAAATTTCGGCTGAAGTACAACGGCTCCAACGACCTTCCTGTCGGCACGTACAACGTTGCCGTAATGCCCGCAGCACCAGTCGAAGTTGAAAATGCAGATCCTGCAAGTTTCTTTAACGACGATGGTTCTACAAAAATCATCGAACGGAAGGTGTCCGGTATTCCAGAAAAGTACCATCAGCCAGGTTCCAGCGGAATTTCAATTTCAGTTAAAGAAGGTGCAAACGATTTAAACATCGACCTCGACAAGTAAACCAGTTGTCGACATATCACGCTTCGAAAATCGAAAACCTCGCCCTGTGAATTCAGGGCGAGGTTTTTTGGTACTTGTGCCCGGCCCACATTGCCTTGAGAATTCAAGTGGCCACACAAATTGTTTCACGAAACCTTATTCAAGCCGCAGAACCTCGCTAACAAACGCACCTGACAAATACTATCTTTGTTCATACCGTACCTTTGCAGTTGGAAGTCCACGACGCCGTGTTTCGAGGTCACTCAAAGCTGCATGCTTGGTCCAATACACCTTCCAGTAACTCAGTCTACGCTTAAGTCTGTCATGAACTTTCCAGTGCGATTCAAACTGGCCATGATTACAGTCGCATTCGCATCTTCGCAGGCCTTGGCGGATGATGACGCTGTTCAATTCGAACACTTCAGAAAAAAAATTCGCCCGTTGTTCATTGAGCACTGTTTTGAATGTCATGCAGCCGACGCCAAGTCCATTGAAGGCGGACTCAGGCTGGATTCGGCAGACGCTGTTCTGGCTGGCGGCGACAGCGGACCACCCATTGTTGAACATGTGCCTGACGACAGCCTGCTGATTAAGGCCGTGCTTTACGAAGAAGATGCGTTGCAAATGCCACCGATTGGCAAGCTGCGAGATTCTGAAGTGGCAGATCTGATCAAGTGGGTTGAAGATGGTGCTCCCTATCCGCCGTCCGCTGAACAGCCGAAGCCGGCAGCACCCATGATGGTCGCAAAACCAGAGACGCCGGACCTCAACATCGCCGTTGCATTCTTCTGGTTGTTGCAGCCTCCCACGATCCTGCCGTTGCCGCACCACACGCCATCAGACCTGTCTCCTCAGCAGGTTCAGCGGATCATCAACCAACTAAGCGGCAAAGCCGCCTCAGCGGATAAGTAGTCAGCTACGCGGAATTCATGCTCATGTTCTGCAAAAACTGCCGTGCGGCCAGCGAAATGCGTTGCCTTGCCGATTTTCGCCACAGGATCACCGCTTATGTTCACCAGTTAAGCTGAATGCGATTGCTGGTTCCTGAAGCAGTTCACTAAGATTCTCACCGTCAGCCTGGATGCTGTAAGAAATTGGATTAACTGAATTCTGTTACGAGATCGTCGACATGGACGTCAATCAATCAAATCGAAACGTGCCGCTCTTATCGCGGCTGGTGCTTTTCTGTTCGCTGGGTAGTTTCATTGCCGTCACGCTGCTGGCCGTTGGCTGCAAAACGACTCCGCTGACTGAACGCAAGCAGTTATTGATCGTGTCTGAGGCGGAAGAAAACAAGATGGGGCTGACGGCTTATCAGCAGGTGCTGGAAGAAGAGCCGATCACCAAAAACGAAACAGCCGCGGAAATCGTAAAACGGGTTGGCCAACGTATCGCTGCCGTTGCGGATCGTCCCGACTTTGAATGGGAATTCAACGTGATTGAATCTCCCACACAAAACGCATTCTGCCTGCCGGGTGGCAAAGTGGCCGTGTATACCGGAATTCTTCCCGTGTGCCAGAACGAAGCGGGACTTGCTGTGGTCATGTCTCACGAAATCGGTCACGCCATTGCTCGCCACGGCGGAGAACGCATGTCGCACCAAATGGTGGAAAGCGGCGGAAAGATGGCCCTGGCCAAACTGACTCAAAACAAGTCAGAAAAGACTCAACAAATCTTTCAAACCGTTTACGGCGTGGGAGCTCAATATGGTGCCATCCTCCCTTACAGCCGCAAGCACGAACTTGAAGCAGACCATATCGGCGTTTTACTGATGGCAAAAGCAGGATACGACCCCAGCGAGGCTCCGGAATTCTGGGAACGTTTCGCCAGTGCCAAAGACGGGCAGACACCGATGGAGTTTCTGTCAACTCACCCATCGGACGCAACACGCTCCGCCGCTCTTCGCGAGTTGCTGCCAACGGCGATGAAAAACTACGAAGCAGCGCCAGAAAAACTAGGCTCCGGCCAGTCGCTGGAAGGCGTGGTCAAGCCTGGCGTTTAGCGGCAACTGCTGAACATCTTGTGATTGCAGAGCAGGCGAACGTCCCCTGCTTGCCAGTTCGGCCTAGCAGCGTGTCCGGATACCCGTTTCCCCCTGGATATCATTGATGAAATG
>CALFSX010000328.1 GCA_937916515.1 uncultured Planctomycetaceae bacterium
CACCTGCAACAGATCCACCTGCAACTGATCCACCTGCAGGCAAAACCGCGGACATCGAGCCAAACAAACTGAATGAGACCAACGAGCCAGGCAACACGACGACGGATGCAAACAACGATCAAACTCCTGATTCCGCTGAAGAAAGTGCGACACCACAACCATCACCGGGCATGCCCGAAATTTCAAAGATGATCGACTCACTAATTCAGGAGGAAAAGGGAGCAAATCCCGCTGCGGGCGAAGAGGCGATTGAAGCGCCCATGTCCGCAACGACCGTTCTGGATACTCCTGTTGATCGTTTAAGGCTTTCCGACAGTCTGTTTGCGACCAAAGAATTCTCATTGGCTCTGCAAATGTACGAATCACTCGAAGCCAAAGATCTGGTGGAATCGGAGAGATTCTGGGTGACCTACCAAAAGGCAAGTTGCCTGCGACGACTGAACGCAATCGGTGAAGCTCAAGGCATCTATCGGCAACTTGCTGGTGATGCGAATGCTGGCTGGCTGGCTGGACTGTCGCGATGGTGGCTGGATCGAATCACAGATCGAATCGAACTTCAAACTGAAGTCGACAAAGTCGCAAGTATATTGAACGCCGTTCAGGAGGTTAAAGATGCTGGAACAACGGAATAGCACTGAAGCTGAACTGGTCAGTCTGCTGGAACAGCAAGGGCAACTGTACAACGAAGCAATTCAGCTGGTGAAAAGAATTTCACCAGCCAACATAGATCAATCGCTGCGGGTTTCTGAGATAACCGGAAAAGTGCGTCAGCTGATGATCAAAGTGGACGCAATGGGACCACACATTTCGAACCTTCGCCAGCAGCTAC
Organism: uncultured Planctomycetaceae bacterium; assembly: GCA_937916515.1. GTDB lineage: Bacteria > Planctomycetota > Planctomycetia > Planctomycetales > Planctomycetaceae > Fuerstiella. Next base: position 830 of record CALFSX010000328.1, read on the forward strand.
TCACTTCAGGAACGCCACGAAGTCCTCATTTAAAGGCGACAGTTGATCGTCAGGAACAGTTGCTGAAGGAATTTATTTCCGAAATCGATCGTTCAAAAAACACCGTCAACGGACGGCGTGCAGATCTGGTTCCCTCCCTGGATAGTGAAGCGCAACGCAGCTCAATGCAATCGGCCTATAGAGTTTCAATGAGAACCGGATAGATGAAATAGATCAGCGAAGAACAACTGCTGCTGACTATTCGATTTCTTCGAAGACCACATTTGTAAGAAACAGCAACGCAATATTCGCGAGCGTTGGTTCGCATTTGGAGGCAAACGAAAATGTTTGCCGATGTTGAGGAGAGTGTTGATGGAAATCATCTTTCAATCGCAGAGTATGCAGCAGGTAATGGAACGTGCACGATGCTATGCAAAAACTTCGGCGACTGTACTAGTCACCGGAGAAAGTGGCACCGGTAAGGAACTTGTCGCACGATACATTCACGACCAAAGCAGTCGTCGCACACAACGTTACTGCGCGGTCAACTGTGCTGCATTTTCGACAACTTTGGCCGAAAGCGAATTGTTCGGGCACGAACAGGGATCATTCACCAGCGCCGATCGACGACGACTGGGACACCTGGAAGCAACCGCAGACGGGACGTTGTTTCTGGATGAAATTGGCGAGTTACCTTTGTCGATTCAGGCCAAACTTCTACGCGTGCTGGAACAAAATGAGTTCTATCGTGTCGGCGGCAACGATGCGTGTGTATTCAAGGCTCGAGTAATTGCGGCCACCAACCGCGATCTGGACGCTGAAGTGAATGCTGGCAGATTTCGTGATGACCTGTTCCACCGTCTGGATGTACTTCCGCTTCGAATTCCGCCGCTGCGAGAACGCCCCAATGACATTCCTGCATTGGTTAATCATTTTCTTCGAGTGCTATCTCGCGAAGTTTCATCACCTGCATTGACAGTCAGCAAGCAAGTTATGGAAAAGCTTCGAACGTTTCATTGGCCGGGTAATGTAAGACAACTAAGAAACGTTTTGCATCGCGCGTGCGTACTGACACCGACAGCAATGGTTACGGAATGCGAACTTCCCGCAGAAAAACCAAAGCTGCTGCAGATGCCGCAGCAGTTCTATTCGATGCCGCTGGAAGAGATTGAACGCCAGATTATCATGGCCAGAATTCAACACTGTCAGGGAAACAAAACAGCTGCCGCAAACGCTCTGGGGGTCACCGCAAGGACTTTGCGAAACAAGGTCGCAAAGTATCGCGAAGACACCAAGGCCGCATAGCCGAAACCAGACGCCCGATGAACTTGACACGATCAATTACTCTTACGTGATCCGATCAACGTCATACGTTGTGTTAGAGTCTAATTCAAAATGATGCGCACGGTGCGCGCAGGTTGTTCGTAGCGACAACGGAGCGGCTCGGCGATTCCAGCGTTCTATGTCTGGTAGGCAACCACGCCACTGGGTCAAGGGCGAAGCCCTTGTTAGGCTATCAGCACGTCCGAAAACAGCCGTTCCATCCCGCACAGCTGCTTGCGGCCCAATATTAAGTTTGGCTTAACAACATTGAGTCTGGCTAACCATCCTGAGTTCCACTAACGGGGACAAATTGCTGTATCGTTGGGATTCAAACATGGCACGGGTGCCATGATTGCCGGACGACTCATGGCATACCCCTGAACCAGATCGAATCCTACATCGTGGCAGATTTCCACCATCAAATCCGATTCAACACCTTCCGCAACAGTAATCGCACCTTCGTTGCGAACAGCGGTGATGATTGAGCGGAACAGGGCAATTTGTTCCCTTGAAACATCCTGCAGGTCGTGGATCAACGCTGCATCAAACTTGATGTAGTCCAGCGGAGCACAGATCAATTCCCGAATTCTCGCCTGCCCAGCTCCAAAATCATCAAACGCCAGCCTGACGTCAAATTCATGCAAAGCATCGCGCAGCTGCCGAACAAAGCGAGGCTCAGTTACTGACTTCTCGTGAATCTCAAGCACCAAAGGTCTGTTGGGATAGCGTTCTCGCAGCAACCGCATCTGAGGAACAACCGATTCCATCAGTGGTTCGCTGGGATGCGTATTCAGAAACAGAGGTAACTTCTGAGGCAGACAGATGCTGTGTTCCAGCCCCATTTCCCGGCAAAGCATCGACAATTCGACTTCTCTGCCAACGGCTTCTGCCGCCTGAAACATCAGCCCCGGATTGGTGACTCCGTCGACTTCGCTTCTGGCCAGAAATTCGTAGCCGTGAATATCACGATCCGACAAATAATGGATCGGCTGGAAACAAGCGCCCAGAGCACGCCTGGCAAACAAGTCCATCAGTCCTTTGGAAGACTTCCGCTGATTGTCAGCGTTGATGAACTGAGTCTTTAGAAACGGCTGATCCTGCTTTTCCTGAGCTGTCGAACCTTTGTAATCAACTCGCAAATGCACATCGCCGACTTCAATCCAATCACCTTCAGACAGCAGAGTGTCCTGATAGATTCGATTGCCGTTAACGTAGGTTCCATTTGTGCTGGACAAGTCTCGAATACAAAGCAGTCCGGCGGATTCAATCATTTCAGCGTGTCGAGCGCTCACCACTGACGAAGCCAAAGAAAGCTCAAGCTCAGGACGGCGTCCAATTCGAAAAGGCAGAACCGATATATCTATCGTCTGCGGCGTCGATTCCTTTTCGATGCTGCCTTTCAATGTCCACGTCGTTTTCGTGGACTTGGATTGGATAAGACTGGTACTCATTGTTGTAGCTCATTGATGTAGTATGTTCGGTCACGTGTCTCGTGCTGCTTTTCGTGCGTCTCCGTTTCCGATCGCATGTGTCAGTTCTGATGCCAAATGACACTCAGGGCAAAATCCCTACCAATGAACGTAAAGCGCCGTTGGCAAAACGGCGAGCCAGTTCTTTGCCAAAGATGCTAAAACTCAACAACGCAATGAACAACTGTGCTGATTAATCTGCCAAATACGGGATGTTACCCATATCTGAACAAGCCCTATGAAGTATCAAGACCTAAGGCAGGGCGCACGCAGAGTTTGCCGATTCCTCCTCAGCATTTAGTGAATACAGCTTGCAGACCCCCACCAAAGTACGTTCGTTCCGGTTATTCCGGATTTTCGCTCTCAACCGAATGTGACGATTCTGACGAACAAAGAAAGCAGCGTACTGGTCGGGGGGCTCGGTGCGCAGGTTGATGACCCCGCGCATTTGTGTTGGCTGTTCCTGGAACAAACCAACATCATGAATGGCAACTGAACGTCATTCTGTGCGAAACATTCGCCCCCGGTTTGAATGAGATTTTGGGGCGCTACGATGAGCAAGCGAGCATCTTCTGCGGCGGCAATGCGAACAGCCATTGGTGCAACGATTGGCACGGTTACCTTTTACGCAATTGCCCCAAAGCTGCCACAGGTTGGTGATTTTGTCACACGCTACTTTTGCAGTCACCCTCTGGAATACATCAGCACGGTCATGTTCTTTACCGGCATGACAATTCTGCTGCAGAAGTTCTTACACGTTCGTGGTGAACGACAGGTTCTGGCAAACCTGCGTGAGGCGGTATCTTCCGGTCTCATGGAAAAATCGAACGACGCTTCTCGCGAAGCGGTTCTTCGGAACTGGTGCGAACAGCTTCCACGAGGCCTGAAGTCAACTCAACTTTACCAGCGCAGTGCTGACACGTTGCATTACCTGCGTGGTTCCGGGCATCGTGGAGTTGAAGAGCATCTTCGATACCTGGCAGAACTTGCCAGCGAACGACTGCACCAGACCTATGCCACTATTCGCACGATCACGTGGGCCATTCCAATTCTGGGTTTTCTGGGTACCGTCATCGGTATCACCATGGCAATCGCCAACGTGACTCCCGAACAACTGGATTCATCACTGGTTGAAGTGACAGGCGGCCTGGCCGTGGCCTTCGACACGACCGCACTGGCTCTTGGCATGTCGATTGTCCTGGTGTTCGCCTCGTTCATTGTTGAACGTAGTGAGCAGAACGTGCTGAATGACGTCGAAGAGTTCGGAATCAACTCCATACTGCCATGGTTTGGCAGTGACGCCAGTTCAAAAGAACTACGCGATTCCAGTCCCACCGAAATGGCAAGTCAATTGATTGGCTTCCAGTCCGGGATTTGGGCCGAACAACTGGCATCCGTCAGAGAAACATGGACCGAAGTTTTGCAGCAGCATGCTCGCCAGCTGGCTGCCGGACTGGATGACGAAATTCAGCGAAGTCTGAAGATTCATCGAATGACCACTTCTGAAGCCAGAGACGCCTACACTGAAGCGTTGCAGGTCTCCTCGCAGGCCGTCGTTCAGCAGACTGAACAGATACTGGCCAGGTTCGAAGATCGCGTGGCTTCGTGGCAGGATGCAATACAGCACAGCAGCCTTGCCTCTGCCGAACAAAGTGAAGCGCTGCATCAGCTTGGGGCTATCCTGCTGCGAATGACAGAATCTGAGGAACGCCTGGCCAACCTGCAAAAGCTGCTGAACGAAAACCTTCACAGCCTGCAACTGGCCAATACGATGGAACAGTCAGCCAACAGCCTGACGGCAGCAGTACATATCCTGACGGCTCGCACGACTCACAGAGCCGCATAATACGACTGGCAGTCCGGTAGTTACGTATCCGATACGCAGGGGCACTGAAGAACAGCTATGGCTCGTCAACGAACGCAAAACGCAATCTCATTGTTTCCATTTCTTGCAGTACTTGTCTGCACGATGGGTGCGCTGATTTTGTTGCTGCTGGTGACGACACGCCGCATCCGCAACGACCAGATGGTGGTCGCGAACGTAGAAGCTTCTGAAACGAGTGACCAGACCGACGCCAACGTTCCTGCCGATGACGACACCGCAACAGCGAAAGACTTCGTCAGCTCAACATCTGACACCGAAAAGGCAGTCGGCGATAACAAGCTGCTTCCTTCGCCCACAATTCCACGATTGTCGCTGCAGGTTCCAAACAAGAATCCATTTGCCGAGACGAATTCAGCTCAGGAAGCCACGCCTGTTGTATCAGCCACACTGTTTGACCTTCGCAGTAACGTAGACCGACTGCAGGCCGAACTGAACAAAGAAACGGCGCGACATGTAGATCTGCTGAAACAGATTGAACTCACTCGACAGGAACTGCTGGCGGCAGACACCATTGAACAATCCGGCAAAGAGATGCAAAAGCTGGCATCACTGCGGCGCGAAGAAGCTGATCTGAACAATGAACTATTACGCCGTGCTGAAGAACTTGATCAACTTCAGGACGATCTTGAACTGGCGTCGAAGTCGACCGAAGATGGTGAACTAATTCTGCGTCAGCGAGAATCCGCGTTAATCAGTCTACGACAACTGGCAAAAGAAACTGGACAAAGCGAAATCGCCGGAACCGATAAGACGATTGTCGAATTCACCAACGCAACGGGCACACAGCGAGTTCCAATTATTGTGGACGTCACAGCGGATGGTTACGAATTTCTGCCATCCGGCATTCGACTGACCAAGTCCGACATGGAAGGCTTCCCGGGCAACGACAATCCGTTGCTGTCCGCCGTAATGGCCGTTTATCAGCACCGTTTTCCTAATGCAATTTCGGCCAGACCCTACGTTTTATTGCTGGTTCGACCAGACGGAAGTCTTCCCTTCTATACGGCTCAGCGAGTTCTTACTGAAGGCAACGTACATTTCGGCTATGAACTGCTGGAGCAGGATCGCATCATCGATGCCGGACAACGAAGCCTCGAAGAAGCTCAGGCAGCTCGTGAATCGGTACTGGCCGCGATCGATCGACGATCAAGACTTTACGGCGGCCTGATGGCTGAAGTGCGAGAATTGCTGCAACGGCAGGAAGATGCACAGTCTCCACAGCCACGACAGGCTCGCGTTCTTCCTGATGGACGGATCGTGATGGCCGGTGAAGACGCCGACGGCTATGACGGCAAGTTCTATGCAGGCGGTACTCCGAAGCCGACACAATCAATAGAAAACAGAAGACAAAATTCACCGCCATCCCGCTCTCCGTTCTACGCCGAAGCGACAGAAATGGATCGATCGCTGGGGGGCGCTGAGGGCCAGTCAGCCACAGGTCAGGCATTGCCACCAGAAAACGGCGAACGAGAGCTTGCAGACTGGATGAAGCTGCTTGACAAAAGCCAATCAACCAAATCACCTGATGCGACAGTTGCTGCGGGCGACTCAGCGACAGCAACAAGCAGCAATTTCAACAGCGACAATCCGTTTGCGACAACTGCCACAGACGCTCAATCTGCAGACGCTCCGCATACGGCTAATTCGCTTGCAGCGGCTTCCACAACAAATGGCTCGCTGCCGATGTCGCTGGATGACGTGCCAACCAACGCGATGGGCGAAGCCAACTTTGGCGATGCAGTTACGCCACAAGGTATACCCGCAGGCGACTTCCGATCCAACATGTCAGCCATCCTGGGGCGATCGGAAGCGATTTCTGGAAATATGGGAGTTGGCGGCACAGTTCCTTCCATAAACCACGGCCAATTGGGTGTTGATGTTGCAGGTGAACCACACAACACAAGCCCTGGCTTTGAAAATCCGCTCATAACGTCAAACACAACTGCAAATCCTTCAGCCGCCGAATCCAGTCAACCATCGTGGCTTCAAACGCCAACCGCAGAGTCGGATCCTGACAGTGAAAATCCCGCCCGTGACAATTCTCAACCAGCGTTCGGCTGGCCAGGTCTGGACGCCGCAACGTCCGGACAGGCAACCCGCACCGCCGATGCTGCTGAGAGTTCGTCACATGTCAACTTCGCGGACGAGTCTGCGGCGACCGCATTCGCCGCACCGTCCGCTGAAGTTGCTTCGCCCGGACAGACGCCGCCTGCAGCAGTCAGCCCCCTAAACACCACCGCGTCCACAGAACCGGGTGGAAGCAGCGTCACCGTTGGATCAGCGGTCGGTGACAACATGAGTGGCCCCAATCGTGGCAACGCTCCTGTTTCTGAAGCACAATTGATGCTGCAAAAATTCCTGCAGCAGGCTGAACAGGAGAAAGAACTCCAGCAAGCACAAACTCAAGCACAGCAGCCGGATCCGTTTCTGCTTTCACTGTTGACACAAAGTCGTCAAACGCATCAGACAAGGTTAGCAGGACGTTATCCCGTTACCGTTGCTCTGGATCAGAATCAATTGACGATTGGTCGTTACGAAGCCATCGACGTCAGTGAATACGATGACCAACAGATTCTGGCGGTTACGCTTGAAGGCCTGGCAGCTGAAATGGATCAGCAAAAACCTGCGGATACTGAATTCGCTTTGCCTATGGTCGACTTCCGTATCGGTCGCGATGCCTGGCAGCGTCAGAATCACCTGGCCAGACAGCTCGATGAGATGAACGTGCCGACGCGTTCCGTCCAAAACTGGTTCGATCAGCAAAACCGCGATTCATCAGTGGACGTTAAACCACCAACGCTAAAACGCGCCGCAGATAGTCCCTCCATCTCACCTTTGCATGATCCAGCCGAACCGATCGAAGTCAACGCACCTCAGCGAAGGAATTCAATATGAGTCGTCGCAGAGCAACGGGCGACCAGGAATTCGGGTCCGATTCGTTTTTGGATATTATCGCCAACATCGTCGGCATTCTGATTATTCTTATCGTCGTCGTGGGCGTAAAGGTTGCTCGCCAACCGCCGTTGACGCCTGAGCTTTCAACGTCGACGGCGGCGGTGGTTGCACTATCGGAACCGACGAACAACTGGGACGACGATCTGCTGATTGATCTTCCAGATGTTGAACCGATTCAAGTTTCCGAACAAGCTCTGGAACTGCCAGATCCATTTGCGATGCCAAACCTTTCGGATGCAGGCAACGCAGCTTCCGAAAAGAATGCCCAGGAAGACGTCCACGACGACACCACAGACTTCACGCCATTAGCCGCCGCCCTGGAATCTCTGACGGAACCGGAAATCGCCAAGGCCACAGAAAAATCGCTTAGTGACGAAGCTCAACTGAATCAGCAAATCGAATCGCTGACGCTGGAACTCAACTTTGTCCAGAACAGCATTATTGACTCAGAACGCACGCTGGAAGAACTGCAAGCCGAGCTGCAAAACCTGCATACCTATGCTCAACTTGCAGAAGCCCGAACGGAAGGCATCGCCGCCGAAGAACTGCGACTCACAAACCAGATCAGCACTTTAAAAGATGAGCTATCATTGAAGGAGAAGACGGCAACTTCCATAAATGCCACGTTAACATCGCTCACAAGTCGCCAGAAATACGTTTCGGACGCACTGGACCAGGTCACCGAAGAAACCAGACAACTAAGAGAATCGCTGGAGCAATCGGAGGCGACAAAACCGATCGGAGAACGAATCAATCATCGACTTTCTCCGGTAAGCCGTTCGGTTCAGGAAGGCGAACTTCACTTCCGTATGGCGGCAGGTCGGATCGCCCACATACCGCTGGAAGCACTTCTGGAACGACTTCGCAGTCAGGTAGCGTCACGCCGCAGCGTGGTCGCGAAGTTTCATCGGTATGAAGGCATGGTTGGTCCCGAAGGTGGCTTCCACATGAAGTACACCGTCCAAAGGGACTCCATGCCGCCTTTGCAGGCTTTGCAGCAGGGGCAAAGCGGTTATCGAATCAGCGTTTCGCGATGGTCCGTGCTGCCAGCAGAAACATTGAACGCCGAAACAGTCGACGCCGCCGTAAAAGTTGGCAGCCGCTTTCGTCAGATACTTGAAGCGACTGAACCAGATACGGTAGTAACAATCTGGCTATATCCGGACGACTTTCAATACTTCCATCAAATCCGCGAACTCGCTCATCGGCTGAATCTAAGAGTAGCCGCTCGCCCGTTGCCGGAAGGTGTTGAAATTGCGGGGTCACCCAATGGAAGTCGTTCTTCGTCGCAATAGTGGCAGCGACGGAACAACACACCAGTTCACCCAACAGAATCTGGATCCCCACCACCATTGGGTGATTCCACACAGCGAAGCAGTTCGTGCCCTCGCTCTTTTAACAGTTGGCGAGCGTATCCTAAAACGACAATACACGCAGCGTCCATCAATGGCAGGTTGACTCGGGTTAAAACCTGATTCAACCGAAAAAACATGCCATCATCCTGCCGGTAATCGTAAAGAAAACGTTCCTCGCGAAATCGATCAATAAACCACGCCAACCTGTCCGTTGTTTGTGTCGCCATCTGATTCACGGTCGCTTCCACCAGCCGCGAATCGACTTTGCCCATCGCTTCGTAAAAGCCATCCAGCAACAAAGGGTTGGCAGCATCGATCGACGCATCCAACATCAGTTCGACGACGATGTGCCCAAGAAAACCAGGCCTGTGGTCGAACTGGTCGGGCATGTGCCGGCGAAACTCTGCGGCCACCAGACCTTCCATTTCCATAAAAGGTTCGCAACGATGAAATACGTCATCGTCTTTATGATGCTGCAGAATTCCTTGACCAATTTGCCGCACATCGGCTGATTCCGTCGCCTGAACAACCGGCGTCACCAACCGAACTCTCGCACGCACCTTGCGATTCACAACGCTTAACCAGTCCGGCACTGCTGTCCCGGCCACGTACAGTGGCTGATCCAGAAATCGGTATCCGTGAGCAAGATAATTCATGGTTCCTGTTTCAGCTGCCCCTGCAGCGTTTTCAATTCCGGTCTGCACACGCCGCTATAGTTAGCAGCTGACTAAGCTCGACAGACCAAAGCCTGAACAGTGAACGCACAACCAAATCAAATTCCGTACAGTGGTCGAAATCGGTTGTTTAGTTGTCGCGTAAGCGGCTGATCAGACAGCGGTTTGCCGGTCACGACTTCAACCAATCGGCTGGCAGAAAATCTCTGTCCGTGGTGATGAATGTGCTCTCTCAGCCATTGCAGCAATGGTTGGAAATCGCCTTTGGCAAACGTTCCCTGCAGATCGCCAATCTGTTCTTCCGCAGCTTCAAAAAACTGAGCGGCATACATGTTGCCCAACGCGTATGTCGGAAAGTAACCGAACAGCCCGGCGCTCCAATGAACATCCTGAAGACATCCATCCGCATCCGTGGGCGGAGTAATTCCGAAGTCCGAAGTAAAACGCGAATTCCATGCTTCGGGCACATCTTCCGCCTGCAGTCTGCCCGCAATCAGATCTCGTTCCAGATCAAACCGCAACATAATGTGAAGGTTATACGTCACTTCATCGGCCTCTACGCGAATGAATGACGGGTTGACGGCGTTGATCGCAAAATGAAAGTCCTCGCGGGAGGTGTTGCCAAGAGCCTGAGGGAAGAACGTTTGGGCGTGCGGATAAAAGTGTGTCCAGAATGCCGAACTTCGTCCAACCAGATTCTCCCACATTCGCGATTGCGATTCATGAATCCCCAAAGACACAGCGCTGCCCAACGGAGTACCGAAGGCGGATTCAGGCAAACCCTGTTCATAGATTCCGTGCCCGGATTCATGCAGCGTTCCGAAGAATGCGGACGAGAAGAAATTTTTGTCATAGCGTGTGGTCAGCCGGCAATCGCCGGGGCCAAATCCACTGCAAAACGGATGCGTCGTGACATCCAGTCGACCTTTATCAAAATCGAAACCAATCGCAGCAGACGCCATGCGACCGAATTTCGCCTGCTGTTCCACAGCATATTCACGCGAAAGAATGCTGGTGTCCGGCTGTTTTGTCGATCCCTTAACGGCGTCCAGCAACGGGACCAATTCCGACCGAAGTCCGGCAAATACAGTTGCTATGCCTGCACTGTTGGCTCCTGGTTCGTATTCATCCAACAGAGCATCATAGGGCTCGCCGCCTTCGGAAAAGCCAACGGCCGACGCTTCTTCTCGCTTAAGATCAATAATCTGCTTCAGCCACGGCACGAATACGGTGAAGTCACCATTTGAACGAGCCGTCGCCCAATGGTGTTGAGCCAGCGCTGTCACTCGTGAAATTTCTTCCACCAGCCGCTGCGGTAGTTTGCGTGAACGCTGATAGCTGCGACTGATTTCGCGAATATTGGCGGCAGAATCGGAATCCGGGGCGTCGTTAAATTCACTGTCCTGTAACTGCCCCAGCAATTCGCCGATCTTTGGATTAACGGACCATTCATGAGCCAGTCCAGCCAGCATGCTAAGCTGATTCGCTCTGTGTTCGTTGCCGCCGACCGGCATATACGTTTCGCGATCCCATCCCAAAACGGATCCACAAGACCCCAGCAAAGCGGCTTTACGAACGAGTGTAAGAAGATCCTGATAGATCGTATTGGGAGCTAACATAGTAAAAACGGACCGGTTCAAGTGGCACGGCGGATGAACGAAGTGGTCGGCGGTAAATCCAGGGATTTTGCCGTCGAGCTTTAATTATGTCTGCGCCGATGTTATCAGGCTGACCCAATATTGAACAACGACAAACTCCCTTTGGCGGAACACTGGAATTTTTTGAATGCACGTTTCCGGAGCTTAGCCGTTGCTGCTTGTGCTCGCGTGGGGCTGAATAATCCAGGACGGCAAAAAAAGAAACCCGACGAATTGCGGTTTCGCAGTTCATCGGGTTCTTTGATTTACAAACACTGGTTTAGATTCAGGTTTCATTCGCCGGGCATCGACCAGCCATTATTGGCAAGCGGTCGCTGGACGAAAACCAGGCGTAGGTCAGTGGCATTGAAAACTAAGCCGCGTCTTTTTTCTTCTTTGGCTTCTTTTCACCAGCAGCCGGGCCGCGTGTTTTAGGCAGGCTTTCCTGCTGTTCAGCTGTAAGAACCTTCTTCAGCTCGACCAAAACGTCGGCGTTCAACTTAGCCTGAGCCTTGGTGTGTTCTTTCATTTTGCCTGATTGCTCATCAGTAAGCTTCAGTGCATCCTGAACAGCCTTGCGAGCTTCAGCACCAGTCTTGCCAGCGTCTTTAGCTGCCTTGCCGGCGTCTTTTTGAGCCTGCCTCTGTTCATCTGTCAAAATGTCGTCACGTTGCTTGTTCAGTTCTTTTGCCTTGGCAGCGAACTGCTTGTCGATAGCCGCAACCTTTTCTTTTTGCTCTGGTGTCAATTCCAGCTTCGCAACGAATCGTTGAGTAACGCCTGGGGTTTTCTTGCCAGCGCCCTTGCCTTTGGCTTTCTTCTCGTCAGCGATTCCGCTGGCACTAACAACACAAACCAATGCAAGGCAAACAACAGTTTTGAACAATTTCATTCACAGTACTCCAACACGAAAAATTTCTTTGGAAATCAAAAGACACTCGGCCAGAACATGCGACTCGCCTGTTCCGTCTTATGAGGATGATCTGCTGACAGCAGATATTTCAACTATTTTCCGTTGCCGCCGAAACGAACATCACGCCCATCATTCGGGACTCGCCCAAACTCGAACATCACCATCGCTGACCTCTACGTTAATCACACTGGGACTACAGCAAACGGGACAATCTTCCACGTATTCCTGAGTCGGCCCGGCCGCCAGATCAATTGGAATTACAATTTCCTCGCCGCAATGGTCACAAATGTAGGTCGCGTCGTCTTCCACAATATTCACAATCCGATTTCACATGAATCTGGGCTAAGAAGATAAGGTCGTTCGCAGATCTCATCCCCGAAAACTTGCCGACGTTGTTTTTGGGGCACGGATCGGCAGAACGGAATACGCAAGATGGTAGTCAGCATGACGCCGGGTTCCCAGCAATCGAAGTCGCCGAAAATACTCCGGCAGGCATGCTGCAAACATGCTGCGGCTCAACTTACTTACGCGGCCCACACGTTGGATTTTCACAGAATCTGTTTGGTCTGAACAAATCAGGAAACCCGAAGAGTCGCAAAAAACGATCAACAATTGAAAAAAGCTGAGCGAATAATACGATTCGTGCCCCTTCGTCGGCCCATTTTTGGTGTGAGTTCGTCAAACTGTTGTCTGGCTTTCGAAGATTCATGAATGTGTTGAGGTAGTTTAGATGACTGTTGACCATATCGCTCGAGCGGCATCGTTCATGCCGAAGATTGTTGCGGCAGACCCAAGTTCAGAGCATGCCGGAACCACTCCTGGCAGCTTTTCTGCAGCCCCGGCAATCGCTCCCGGAAAAGCTGGTGCGTTAACGTATTCGTCGCCAAACACGCCCGGAATGCCCGACGCATCCGATAAAACAGCCTGGGACTTTATGCCCGAAGGCTGGACCATCAAGAAAGGCTACGAATCCAACTACGAGACTGCTGAAGCATGGCAGGCGCCTGAAGGATTTCAGCCGATTACTCAGCTGGAATCAGCTCGTCTGGGCATTGTCACGCCTGAAATGCTGCGAGTTGCGGATCGAGAAGATCATCTTTCGCCGGAACAGGTTCGCGACGAAATTGCGGCCGGGCGAATGGTGATTCCAGCCAATAAAAATCACCTGAAGTATAATCTCGACCCCATGTGCATTGGGCGAGCATCCAAGACAAAAGTGAACGCCAACATGGGCGCGTCGCCTGTTTCGTCAGGACTGGACGAAGAAGTTGAAAAACTGCAATGGGCCGAACGCTGGGGTGCAGACACCGTCATGGACCTGTCAACCGGTGGCGATCTGGACGCGTGCCGAGCTGCCATTATTGAAAACAGCACCGTTCCAATCGGCACCGTTCCGATTTATTCCATGATTATCGGTCGCCGAATCGAACTGCTCGATCGTGAAATCATTCTGGATGCTCTGCATCACCAGGCAAAACAGGGAGTCGACTACTTCACAATTCACGCTGGCGTGTTGCAGGAACACATCGAACTGGTGAAGGATCGCTTGATCGGAATCGTCAGCCGAGGCGGGTCGCTGCTGGCCAAATGGATGATTCACCATGACAAGCAAAACCCCATGTACACATTGTGGGAAGACATTTGCGACGTCATGCGAGAGCACGATGTAACCTTCAGCATCGGCGACGGCCTACGCCCCGGCGGACTGGCAGACGCCACGGACCTTGCTCAGCTGGCCGAATTGTCAACATTGGGTGAACTTACAGAACGAGCATGGCGAAAAGGCGTGCAGGTAATGGTCGAAGGTCCGGGGCACGTGCCTTTGGACCAAATTGAATTCAACATGAAGCTGCAGCGTCGCCTGTGCCACGGTGCTCCGTTTTATGTGCTGGGCCCATTGGTAACCGACATTTTCCCCGGATACGACCACATCACCAGCTGCATTGGCGCCACAAGTGCCGCATGGCATGGGGCCAGCATGTTGTGCTATGTGACTCCGAAAGAACATCTGGGGCTTCCCAAAAAGGACGACGTCAAGCAAGGCTGCGTCGCCTATAAAATTGCCGCGCATGCTGCGGATGTTGCGTTGGGAATTCCCGGCACTCGTGATCGCGACGACGAATTAACGCGAGCTCGAGCGGCATTGAACTGGGAGCAGCATTTTCAGCTGAGTTTCGACCCGGATGTAGCTCGAGCGTATCACGACGAAGATCTGGACGTGGACACCGACTTTTGTGCGATGTGCGGCCACGACTGGTGCAGCGTGCGAATCAGTAAAGAAATTCAGCAGTTCGCCAGCGGCAAAGCGGACCAATACAAATGGGAAAACGCGAAGGTAACCGACGCGTTAACAGAAGATCAACGAAAAATTCTGGAACAGCGAGGCGTGCTGTCTCCAGAAGAAGTACACCGACTGGCATCAAAAACACGCAAAAAAATGGGCGCAGAGGACACTCAGGCCGCCTGCCACAGCGATATTGCAGATGTTGAGAAAGCTCAACTACTGCAAATTGTGGAACTGGATGCAGACGCCTAGACCTGCAAACATCAGCGTTTTTCGCGGTTCAATACTGCGTTCGCCGCTCAAAAAGGCCGAACATGTAGATGTTCGGTCTGCGATAACCCGTTGATTTTATATGCTTCGGCGTTATTCTTAGCGACTTGACGTCAATTTACGGCGTCCGAATTTGTCCGTGTCGGCCAACTGCTCGACTCAATTGAAACTCAAAAATTTTTCCGAGATCAACGCGAAATGGCAAAAAGCCGATTAAGCATGCGACGTGAAGTCGAGGCGGCCGAAGCAATCGAAGCAACACCAGCGAAGAAAAAGGTTGCCAAAAAGAAAGCTGTCAAGAAGAAGAAGACAACGGCAACTCGAACGCGCAAGAAAAAGGCCGATGTTCCTGCTCGTCGTCGACTGATCTGGGTTTTGTACAGTAGTACAATGCGTGAAGAAGGTCGATTTCTTTACCACGAACGCGACAAGGCCGAAGAAAAACTTCAGGCACTTCTGTCCAAGGGCAAGCGTCGCTACTTCCTGCAGCCCATCAAAGAAGCATTGGATGCTGACGGCAATCCAATGATTCCTGATGATGACGATTCAATCCGCAGCCTGAAGAAGGGTGCAAAAATTGATGATGATGATGATGACGACGGTCCGGTCGCAGCAGATGCTGACCCTGATGCAGACGCAGACGTGGATGTCGATCTGGATGTTGACGTCGATGCAGAAGCGGACGTTGATGACGCCGATGATCCGTCGGACGACTAGCTTTCATTAACAGTCGTCGTCGAAATTCACAGACACTGGACGACGGATGCTGAAACCATTCGATCCGTCATCCAGTTGACTGGCATGAATTTCATGCTTGCTTCATTTGCCCTATCAGATCAGTGAAGCATTCGCATTTTATTGATTCAGGTTTTCTGAGTTTGAGGCCTTACTTCGGACGGGCGCAACTATGACAAGCGAATCAGAGAGTAGCGAATCAGACGATCTCAGTCGCCAGAATAGATTTCGAAACCTGCTAGAACGCGTCTCCAATGGCGATGAAGCAGCGTCGGAAAAGATTGTCGAGGAATACGGCAGCCATATCCTTCGCGCTGTTCGCCGAAGGATGAACCGCGCCATTCGAGACCGATTCGATTCGGAAGACTTTGCTCAGGCTGTTTGGGCAAGCTTCTTTGGCCATATTTCCGTCGTCGAACGGATTGGATCTGAAGGCGAATTGGCCGGATTTCTGTGCCGCATGGCGTCAAACAAGGTCATCGATGCAGGCCGCCGTCAGCGATCTCGAAAAGAGCCTCCGTCTGGAACCGAGCAGTTGCCAGCGGTTCAAAAAGACAATCGCCTGCGATTCAGCCAGCCGACCCCAAGCCAGTTTGCCGCCGCTAATGAGCAATGGGACAAGTTGACATTGGACGAAGAAGATAGAAACCTGAAACTGCTGCAACTTCGCAGAGACGGTGCGACCCAAGCTGAGATTGCAGCTTCAATGGGCGTTTCAGAACGCCACGTGCGACGCATTTTGAATCGGATTGCCAGAAAGAACGACTCGGACGTTGAGTCTGCAACCTCATAAGAAAATCCGCCACGTTCCAGCGACACAAAAGTAGTCGCCCCCCAAACAGGCATGGACACCTGTTTGTTTTACCAGAACATTGTACGCCATAACGCCAATGCCCACTTGGTAATACCCACGTGGTGACGCCGGCGTGCCACATTTCGAATTCGACGGCTTGGTAAAAATTGTCACCAACGGTCTGATTTTTACGTTCGGTTTTGCGATCTAATTCAAACCTTCGTATGCTGAATCATCGCAGACCTCTTTCCCGCAATGTTCGATCGACTGCATTTTACGATGGGCACGGTAGCTCCTGATTCAGATCTGGATGACTCACCTGCAATGCAGAGGGAGGATGCCAGGTTGTTGGTTGCCAACATTCTGGATGGGGAACTCAGTGAAGACTTTTCAGCAAAACAGATTCTCGACCAACATCCGTGGCTGAATCAGTTTCCCAGTTGCGTCATTGATCTGGCCTACGAAGAGTACTGTCGCTATCGTGAAAAGGGCTCACCGGTTGCGGCCAGCGAATTTGCAGGGCAGTTCTCCGGAGTTGAACAGTCGCTTTATCGAGTGATCGAGTTCGATCAGGTGCTGCACGATCATCCGTCGCTGGTTGAAGAGATTCCAGAAGAACGCTGGCCTAAAATCGGGCAAATGTTCTGCGGCTTCTACCTGACGGAACAGATTGGTAGAGGGGCGTTGTCGCGTGTCTTCACCGCAAGGCAAGTTGATCTGGGCAATCGCGATGTGATCGTGAAAGTCTGCATTCGCGGAGAGCGAGAAGCAGATCTGCTGGGGATGCTGGAATTTGAAGGCATTGCCAAAGTCTATTCCATTCATCCGGATCACAACTCTGGATTGGTCGCGATTTGCATGCCGCTGGAAACCCGCGTCACCATGGACCACATGGCAGAATGGGCGGCGACCAGGGAAAAGCAGGGCGGAACAAGCAAAATCAACGGACTGGAACTTCGTCGATTTGTGGCGGATGCGAACGCTGACAATGCGAAGAAAAAAGACACATCCAGAGCTACGGAAGAGCGCAGCACAAGTCGACTTCTGATCGCGGACAAAGATTCGTATATAACCGCAGTCGTGAAGTGGGGAGTTCAGCTTAGTAACGCGCTGCAGCACGCTCACGGAAACAAGGTGCTGCACTGTGATATAAAGCCGGGCAATGTGCTGCTGCTGCCTGACCTGTCTGCGGCTCTTCTGGATTTCAACCTGGCTGCTTCGGAAAAAGACGCGGTCCGGCTTGCGGGAGGCACGCTTCCCTACATGGCTTCGGAACAACTACGACTGCTGTTGAATTCCGATCTCTCCGGACAAAAACAGAATGACCAGGATGAAAGCCACGTCCAGCCTGAGCAACTGTGTGGCGAAACAGATGTGTTTGGATTATGTGCAACTCTTTGGCACCTGATTACAGGCAGCCCGCCGTTCGGTGTAACGGTTGATACGCGCAGCAGAGCCGAAGCGGCTAATCTGTTACTGGCTCGCCAGATGAAGGGCGTTTCGCCTGAAGATCTGACGCAAATTGGCAAACAACTGCCAGCAGGGCTTGTCAACGTTCTGTTAAAAGGACTCTCATTCAACCCGTCCGACAGACAAACCAGCGCAGCAGAACTATCGTCAGATCTGGAATCGCTGTTGCCGCGCAGACGGTTCTATCAAAGTTCTCTGTTCTATTGGTGCCTAAGCCTTTTCGTCGCCTCAGCGGCTATCACGGTCCTTGCCGTCAATGCGAACGTTCCCGTGCCAGTCGATCCGGTTCGGGCAGCAGAACTTGCAGCGGAATCGGCGGCCAGCAAAGCTCATGCACTGCTGAAGAACGGCGACATTCTGGGGGCGGAGCGAGCGCTGGCCAGTTTTCAAACGGCCAATTCTGCTTGCCAATTTCTGGATTTATTTCGGCGAACCTGCGTCCATCAAACCACAATCCATCCGTTTCCCGGAATACAGCAAACGCAACAACAAATTGAAGACCACGCTGCGTGGCAGGCAATTCAAACAGAATGGAGCACCTTAGCGGAACAAAGTCCGTTTGCGGCAGAAGCATGGGCAAACTGCTTCTATGCAAGTCTGGAACTATCCGACTTTACAGGTGCAATCGACGCTTACCAAAAGTCTGTGCACGCAGGACTGGATCCAGAACAGCATCCTCGCCTGAAATTGGCTTACACACTGATTGCCCGATACCCAGGCCAATATGGCACTGAAGGCACAAAACTGGATGAAATGGAACAACGTATAAGCACTGACGGAACTCGCGCAGAACTGCTGGCATATGCTAGAGGCGTCTATCTGGAGTATCAGTTGAACCAGCAATTGACTGACGACAGAGCGATTAGTCTGGCCAAAACAGTGCTCTCGTTTGTCGATGGAGATCATGTGACGGTCGCAGAAACAACTCTGCTTCAGCTTGTGCTGCTCTCACCCAAAAGCCGCATAAATATCGAAGTTCGCGACCAGATGCTTTCGCTGTGCAGAAGAAAACAATTCGACCAGTTTAATCGCCTCGCACGCGTGCTGTTGCTGCCGCCACTGCCAGCTGAAAGTTCTCAGGAAAATCCAGAAAACCTGGTCCGCTTGCCAGCCCGTAATGCGATCCATTGAAGTAGACGTCGGCCTCCGATTTCTACGTAAAATGTAGTGAACACCTGCTACCTACCAGAAGCGGCAACTTGCAATGTCCTTATCCAAAATATTTCCGGGCGGATCCACGGACTTTCCAATTGGTTTGAATTCACTGGACACTTCCGGCGAAGATCGGCGAGCCACTCGTCATGCATCCGTCGTCCTGAACAGGGCGATACGTTCATCCCAAGAATGCGATCAGATTTTGCAGGAACGTATCTATAGAGCTGTAAACGTGCTGGAAAAGACCAACTCAACGGAAACAGCTCTGCTCAACAGTCGCTCGGGCGACGTTGTTTTACGGCTTGCTGCTCGCGTTGTGAAAGCCATGTGCCGCGCAACACTGGGGAAGTTTTCCGAGCGAAACTGAGCAGGACTCGGCGATGCCGCTTAGCGACAGACTCGCCAACGTGTCTTGCTTACCTCTGCCGACAACTGCATGTTGCGTGTTGCAACCGAAACTCAAACGACATGTCGCAGCCCCAAAGTATGTTATCGCCCCAATCGCCACACCGCTGCTGATTTCACGACGGTGGCGGCTACCCGGTTGGGTTCCCTGTTTTTGCTCCGCGGCTGTTAATCAATTCATTGGAGTGCTTCGACTCGCCGAAGCTTTTGATTGGTGAACCCTCGCGAATTGGAAAACCTGGCACTTTGAAGAGCTGCGGGTAAAGAAAAGCGGTAACACGTCACCGCACACCATAGATCCACGACCTCTCAGATAATTTATCGTCGCGGGTGGCTAAGAAGCCTGTGTTGACTTACGATCTTCGTCGGAAAGCAACCAACCGTTGTGAATCGCGGCGCACGTAATCAGCGAGCTTTGCGTTTGTCTTTAAGCAATTTACGTTTTGCCATGGATAGTTTTGACTTGTGGGAACCAGCCCGCGTAGTCGCGTTCTCTGCGGCCACAAGTCAGCAAAATTCGCTGTTGCGAGTCTCAAGCTGTTGGATCGCTTCGCCACTTCAATTCCTAGCAGCTGTATCCAGGTCGCCAATAAAGAATCGCACCGTCCCATGGCAGAAACCAGAGATTCCATTCTGAAGCGTTTTCGCAGCAAGATCGCAGCCGGACTACCGATTATCGGCGGCGGTGCGGGAACAGGCATCAGCGCAAAGTGCGAAGAGGCGGGCGGCATTGACTTAATCGTCATCTACAATTCCGGTCGCTATCGCATGGCGGGTCGAGGATCTTTGGCTGGCTTGTTGCCCTATGGCAATGCAAACGACATCGTCAAAGATATGGCGAAGGAAGTCATTACCGCAGTCAAGCATACTCCCGTGCTGGCCGGAGTTTGTGGAACCGATCCATTCATGCTTCGTACTTCGTTTCTGAAGGAACTTCAGGATCTGGGATTTGCCGGCATTCAAAATTTTCCAACGGTCGGACTGATCGATGGAGTCTTCCGAGCAAACCTTGAAGAAACGGGAATGGGCTTTAACCTGGAAGTGGAATGCATTGCAGAAGCACATTCGATGGGACTGCTGACAACGCCGTACGCATTCGACGCCCAGCAGGCGGCAGTGCTGACTTCCGCCGGCGCTGATATCATCGTGGCTCATATGGGCCTGACCACCAGCGGTTCCATCGGCGCACAAACGGCGCTCACTCTGGACGACAGCGTCACCCGAGTTCGCGAAATCGCGGAAGCAGCTCGCGCTGTTCGCGACGACGTTCTGGTTCTATGTCATGGTGGCCCGATCGCGATGCCGGAAGACGCTCAATACGTGCTTGACCGCGTTACAAACATCGACGGCTTCTACGGCGCAAGTTCAATGGAACGCCTGCCGACTGAGATCGCTCTCACAGACCAGGTGAAACGCTTCACGCAGATTCGCCGCTGATAAACAGCCAAACTGCGTCCTCAAATCAGCTTATTGATCCAATTGAGTCAGAACTGCGTCCAACTCATCGCGTAGTTGTTCAAACGATTCCAACCCGACAGAAAGGCGAATCATTTCGTCGACAATCCCCAACGCGGTACGTTCCTGTTTGGTCATGAAGCCATGAGACGTGGTGGCCGGATGTGAAATCGTTGTGCGAGAATCCGCCAGCGTTGGTGAAAACGGAATCGTTGCCAGTAGCTGCATAAACTTTGTCACGGCTGCCTTTCCGCCACCGTTTAACACAAACGAAACGATACCACCTGTGCGAATTTCTCCATTAGCCCCTGATGCATACAACCGTGCAGCCGTTGCATGAGTGCCATGTGCAATCAGTGACGGATGGTAGACCTTGCTGACTTGGGGATGAGTACTGAGGTACTCCGCCAGCCCGGCTGTTGTTTCGCAAACCTGCCGAACTCGCAAAGGCAAAGTCCGCAAACCTCGCTGAGTTAACCAACATTCAAACGGATTCGCGTTTTGACCTAATACACTTGATGTCGCTCGAACGGCTTTCATGTGAGCCGCACTTCCAGCGGCCACACCCAGCATCACGTCACCATGACCGTTCAGGTACTTCGACGCACTGTGTACAACAATCGCTGCGCCTTGTTCCAAAGGACGAACCAGTTCCGGAGTCGTAAAGGTGCTATCAACAACCAGCGGAACAGATCCAAGTGCAGTCGCGATGGCGGCAACGTCCGCGACTTCCAAAAGTGGATTGGAAACGGTTTCGATCAAACAGAACTTTGTATTATCCCTTACGGCAGCCGCAACAGAATTGGGAACGCACGCATCGACGTAGGTCACGTCCACAGCAAACTGCTGCTGCAACCGGCTCATCAGTTTCAACGTGACTCCGTATAAAGACCGTCCGACAATCACATGATCGCCGCAGCCCGCAAGCGTCATTGCGACGGCAGCAATTGCCCCCATGCCTGATGAAAAAACTGCGCCCGCCTCAGCGCGTTCAAGCATTGCGATTGACTCTGCCAGTGCCGAATGGTTTGGATTGCTGTCTCGGGTATAAATATGGCCAACCGTAGAACCAGCATAAATTTCCGCCAGGACATCCAGATCCGGAATATCAAACGCGGTCGTTTGATAAATCGGCGGAGCACTGGGGGAAGTTGAAAAACCGGCAATGTGGCCCATGCGGGCAGGATGTGGTTCCGACATGAAAGGACGTTCCAATTTCACGATGAATAGGCAGATGCGCAATGGCACAAGTCTATCCAGGAAAACGAAAACAGTCGCGTGCGTGGCTGAAACAGTTTGCTCAAACTGGCAGCGATCCGCAGATGTTTAACATTGAACACTGCTGAAACAGTCGGGCAACACGCAGGTCGGGAATTTTAAAAGACAAATGACTGATTGCCCCGCTGTTTTACCAAACAGCCCAAAACCTGTGGCCTGCTGCACGCAGTCAACAACCATGTCGGCCTGAATTAACACTCAATCAGGTGTAAACCTGCAACCTGTTGCGGATCTCTCGGCGGCCACTAAGGCCACGGATTCCTTCCTGAACATTTTGTTTCTCGTGCCAGCTACGAACGCTGCCTGTCAGCATGACTCGCTCTTCAGCAATCTCGATACTGACACGCCCGGAAGTGAGTCGTCCAACGGCGTTTTGCATCATTTCCAGCAACTGATGTTGTGGATCGATACGAAAATACGGTGTGCTGGGTTGAGCTGGATTTGAAGACATAATCGCCGGAAAACCGTGGGGGGGGGCAAGATCAAAATCGAACGCTCCACCATGAGCTCTTCAGCTTCTCCCGTTACGGTCGTATCGGTCAATACCGGGCGGACATTCTGCAACATTCGGGTGCAAGTGCAGGATTGCGAGGTTCGCGGTTCAAACCGATCGAATATTCCGGTTCGTCACACTGTTTCGACGCCGTTGCGGGAATCTACTACAGGCAATGCAGCTCGCACTAACCAAAACGGCCAGTGATGTAGTCTTCAGTTTGTTTTTGTTTTGGGTTGGTGAATATCTGCGTGGTGCGAGCAAGTTCAATCAGCTTGCCTTCAAAGAAGAAGGCTGTCTGATGACTGACTCGTGAAGCCTGCTGCATGTTGTGAGTCACGATAATAATGGTGTACTCATTGCACAATTCGCCGATCAGGTCTTCAATGCGCGAAGTGCTTGCTGGGTCCAGCGCGGAAGCGGGCTCGTCCATCAGGATGATTTTAGGCTTCGTCGCCAGAGTTCGAGCGATACACAATCGCTGTTGCTGACCACCAGACAGCGCCATCGCGGAATCCTGCAAACGATCCTTCACTTCGTCCCACAATGCTGCCTGCCTCAGGCACGATTCGACCAGATCTGCAAGATAGGCACGATTCCTTTGCCCAGCGATTCTGGGGCCGTAGGCGACGTTATCGAAAATCGATTTAGGAAACGGAGTCGATTTTTGAAACACCATTCCCACATGCTTGCGAAGCAGAACGACGTCGACGTCTTTGGCATTGATATCCTGACCTTCAATCTGAAGCTCACCGGTAATCCGAGTACCTTCGATCAGGTCATTCATGCGGTTCAGACAGCGAAGGAAGGTGCTTTTCCCGCAGCCGGATGGCCCAATAAAGGCGGTCACGGACCTTTCAGGAACCTGCAGACTGACATCAAACAGAACCTGATTATCGCCGTACCAAAAGTTTACGCCTTTGCTCTCCACATTAATGGGGTGCGAAGACATATCTTTGTCTCGATCGACGCCCTTCACAGATGGAGGCACGTTTGATATTGATTCAGAAGACATCTTTTTTCCACGCCTGTCAGAAGGCTACCACTTCAATTTGTTGCGAGCTCGCTGACGTATATAGACGGCGATGCCGTTAAAACAGGTCAGCACAAACAGCAGCACGACAATTCCAGCTGCAGCCACAGACATGAATGGCGGCCCGCTGGTGATCCATCCGTAAATGGAAATCGGCATTGCTGTATATTTATCAAAAGGTGCCGCCAGCACTCTTTGAGGATCTGTTAACAATGTTTGAACAGATTCAATTCCACCCGGGCAAATTCGGCAATAGGTCACGGCTCCTACCATAATTAAGGGAGCT
The DNA here is from genome assembly GCA_937916515.1 of uncultured Planctomycetaceae bacterium. Lineage (GTDB taxonomy): Bacteria > Planctomycetota > Planctomycetia > Planctomycetales > Planctomycetaceae > Fuerstiella. The sequence continues at coordinate 24,677 of CALFSX010000328.1, forward strand.
GTCTCACCAATTGCTCTTGAGATTGCCAGGATTGCTCCCGTGGTAATTCCAGGTAACGAAGCAGGCAGGATCTGAGACCAAATGGTCTGCCAACGAGTTGCACCAAGAGCCAACGATGCCGTACGAATCGTCCCCGGAACGGCACGAAGCGCTTCCTGAGTGGTAATAATCACGACAGGCAGGATCAGCAAAGACATGGTCAACGCACCGGCAATGACACTTTTTCCAAACGGAAGCGGAACCACCAGCCATCCGCTTAGAAGATTCAGCTGAATGCCTCGACCAAACATCCCGAACATTCTGACAAAAACCGTCAGCCCCAGCATTCCGTAAACGATCGATGGAACGCCAGCAAGGTTCGAAAGATTAACTTTGATCAACCGAGTTAACCTGGTGTCTGAAGCATATTCTTCCAGATAAACGGCAGCGCCAATTCCGACCGGCAAAGAAAAAATTGCCGTCAAAGAAATCAACCAGAACGATCCCCAGATACCCGCCTTAATTCCCGCTCGATCGGGAATTAACGAAAAGCCTCGCTGAAAGAATTGCAGAGTGAGGCGTTCCATGGCCAGCCACAAAACGACGGACAAAAGCGTGACCAGAACCAGAATGGCCGAATACACGGCAACTCGACAAATCAGCCGAAAAGAACTCGACAGCAACAGACGCCGTCGCATGAACGCGTCACCTGAAGACGTGAAATTGGGAGCGGATATCATTCGTACACTTCCCGATACCGTCTAAGAATCATCTGGGAAATCACGTTGATCGTCAGTGTTATCAGAAACAGCGAAAGAGCGACCGCGAACGCGCTTTTGACGACAATTCCCTGAGCATCATCTTCTCCAAAAGATGCATCCACAATGAAGCCTGTCATCGTCTGCATGCTTTCAAACGGATTAACGCCAATCCGACGAAATGTACCACAGGCAATCGTAACCGCCATGGTTTCACCGATTGCCCGAGCAAAGGCCAGCAACACGGACGCCAGAATTCCGGATAAAGCGGCTGGCACCACAACACGCATCGACACGTCAAACTGAGTTCCACCCAGCGCGTAGGAAGCGTCGCGTAAAGACCGAGGAACAGAACGCAAAACGTCTTCGCTCATCGAAGCAACCATCGGCGTCACCATGATCCCAACCACGATTCCGCCGCTGGCAACATTGAACGTATCAACTTCGAAACCAAGCAGGGTTTCAAACAGCGGCTTAAGAACGTAGGGCGTCACAAAGACCAGGCCAAAATACCCGTAGACCACCGTCGGCACACCAGCCAGCAATTCCAGAACGGGCTTCAGAACTGAACGTTCTGCCGGGCCGGCGTATTCACTGAGATAAACCGCAGAGCAAAGTCCGAGAGGCACGCCGATCATGCATGCAATACCCGAAACCATGAATGTCCCGTTAACCAGCGGCCAAATGCCAAACCGCGGCTCGGGGCTGTCTGGCAGCCACTTTGAATCGAACAGGAACTGCTTCAGCGAAACCTGCTGAAAAAAAGCCTTCTCGCCGACGAAATTGAAAATGCCGTCGTTTACCAGGACCAGGATGATACTGATGGTGGTTCCCACGGACACCAGCGCACATAAGAGTAGTAAAAAGCCAATAGCTTTTTCGTGCGGTTTGTCTGAGCCTTTTCTGGTGCGTCCCTTTCTTAGAAACGCGGGAACAGAGGGCTTCATCGACGATGTATCCATTGATCCTACAGGCTGCGTTAAACAGTCGGTCGGTAAAAACGACAATTGTGGTGGCGGCGTTCGAAATTGCCACTCGGGGACACTCACAAGATTGCAAAACTGAAGAATGAGATGATTAAATCGTCACTTTCAATTCGTACAGCCCCTGCCATGGACGGTCGGGCCCTGATCAGATGATCAAGGCCGTCACCACCGATCAAACGTCTAAAGCACTATTTCAGTGCTTCAGCCAGGGCCGCATTGGCTGCTTCGAGGTCTTTTGCAGACATTTTCACGCAACCAACCTTGGGAATCGCTTCCTGACCTTCGCCTAGATAGAACGTCAAAAACTCAGCGACTTCCGGGCGTTTCAGGGAAGCTTTATTCACATAGATAAAGACGGGTCTTGCCAATGGAGCATATGCGCCAGACTGGATGACTTCCGGGCTGGGAGCTACGCCGGCAGCTGGGTCGTCTGTTGAGCTCACTTTCAGCAGCTTCAACTTGTCTTTGCTCATTTCATAGTAGCCGTAGCCGAAGTAACCCAGGGCGTACTTGTCGCCTGAAACCCCAGTCACCAACTGATTGTCGTCGCCACTGGAACTGTAATCGTCTCGGGTCGCTCCTTCTTCGCCGTTAATCGCCTTGGTGAAGTAGTCAAATGTGCCGGATTCTCTGCCCGGACCGAACAGCTTGATATCTTCGTCCGGCCATGTCGGATCGATATCTTTCCACTTTTTCACAGTGCTGTCGGGTTCCCACATTTTCTTCAACTGGGCAACAGTAATGGAATCGATGAAGTCGTTATCCTTGTTAACGACGACGGAAATACCGTCCATCGCCACCATCAGTTCGACGTATTCAATGTTGCCTTCTTCGCATTTCGCTTTTTCGGAATCCTTGATTCGTCGAGAAGCGTCGTTGATATCAATTTCGCCAGCAGCAAAGCGACCGAAACCGGTTCCTGTGCCTGTAATGGTCACTGGCACTTCAACATCTGAATGCAACTCTTCAAACATTTCGCCAACCAGGCCGGTGATTGGACCAACTGTGCTGGATCCGTCAGCGACAATCCGCTTGGCACTGCCAACGGCGTTTTCGCCAACATCTCCACCATTGTTGGCTGATTCGACAGAACAGCCAATCAGGCTTCCGAGCATAAGCGCGAAACACAAACGAAAATTCATCATCAATTCCTTGTCGTTTAAACTTCTGTTACGCCGCCAAACGGAACAGCGCCTGACCTGAAATCAGCGTCTGAAAGCCACGCGTGCCATGCTTTGGTAAACGTAACAAAGCGGTGCAAAAGTCGTGCGGCTGACCTGGCCAACAAAATACTCACCCAACAAACAGATCCTGCCGGGTCTGGCAAGTTCCTGCGTAAGGCGTTTCCAATGGCCGAATCACAGTGTTGAAGTGTTAAGATTGCGTTAACTTCCTGCGTGATTTCAGTTGTGAATTGGAAACTGAATTGAGACAAGTATTCCCCAAATTTCAGAAACCCCAAACACACACGCCGTTTAGACGCAGTTCTCTACAAGTGAACGTTTGTGAAATTGCATTTCAGCAATAACAGACGGTTACGGACAAAAAATTACGGGGCATGCGACAACTTCGCCAGGCACGCCTCGCTGTTGTCCGCGTCGTTTCTGGAAGACGAAACGCGATCACTTTTTCAAGCGATGTCGAATAATCTGCCCTTCAGTCAGGTAAACCACGTCTTCTGCGATGTTTGTGGCGTGATCGGCAACCCGCTCGATGTGTCGAATCACAGAAAACAGGTGCATTCCCGGTTCAACTAACTCGGAAGTGCTGACCATCCCCTTACGCAACTCTTCAATAAGCTTGTCATTCAGGTCGTCAACGATGTCGTCGCGAGTTACGACGGCTCTGGCCTTTTCGGCGTCCATTTCGACGTAGGAATCGATACTGTCGTGCAACATTTCCAGCGATTCGGTAGCCATTTCATCCAGGCCAACGGGCATTGAAAAGCCGGGAAACATCGACAACGATGCCGAACGTTCAGCAATATTGACCGCCAGGTCACCCACACGTTCCAGTTCGACCGTGATCTTCATGACTGCCGCCACTCGACGCAAATCGTTGGCCACCGGGTGGTACAATGCCAGAATTTTCAGGCACTCTTCTTCCACTCGAATATCCAACGCGTTGACTTCACGATCGCGCACTGCCAATTCTTCTGCAAGCCCCGCACTACGATTTTGCAGTCCACGAACAGCCTCGCTGATGTTCTCTTCGACGGTCGAACACATTGAGACAATGTCTCTGTGCAACCGTTCCATCTCGTTAAAAAAGTGGATACTCATGACGCTCTTTTTATACCTTCCGCTTGTGCAGCTATAGTGTTTGACAGCGATCAGCCCGGCATGAAAGCTTGCTATTGGATTGCACCAGTTAACTCGTAAAACGCTCTGGTTGCCCATCTGACACGCGACAGAATCAGCGTTGGGGCGAGGTCACTGCACGCCCCGAAAACACCCTCAGGCTTCCACGCGATGGATGTTACGGGGTCAGCCTCCTGTTGTGAAGGCATGGAAAATTGCCGTTAAGCCCTCACGCCTGGCTCGCGAAAATTTGTATTCGCGACTCAAAATTCAAAGTCTGCGGGAACAAACAACGCCAATCTCACATCGAAACCGCATTCCCCTGGGACCGAACAAGCAGGGAATTTGCAGAGTTCACATGTTGCACTGCAGACATCATTACATGGTCCGCATCATGCAAGTAGTTTTAAAAGCCCTCGAGTTTTCACCGCCCTAAAAAGGAGCAGGCACATCGAACGAAAACCGCGTTTCACGGCATCGCGATCTCCCAATTTCACATAAAAAGTCTCATCATTTCGATTAAATCAGTTCCAGCTAACAGCTATTACGCAAACCAGACAAACCATATTACTGAGTGCCCATCGTCCAATTTGAATTCGTCGTCACCGCCCGCACAGCGAAATTCGCCCGATAATTGCATCAAAAATTCCCCGTATCGACAGGGCAGAAAACACCACGCCAAATCAAATAGCGGGTTTATGTTTTAAACTTTGACTTCGTTTTGTTACAAGAAAACCAGAATTTTGCAGACCACACCCTGTCAGGTACGTGCCATCATTCCGCGAAAAACCGGAACAATCGTTCTTGACGAATGTGCAAGCTGGGCGAACGGTCCTTCATACGCCCAAAAACCCGTCTTTTTCTCATCTGTGTTCATATCTCATTCTGGACGTTCCCCGTCCGACCTGTCATTCTAAGCAAACGCTTGTTCTCCGTTAGTTGTTGATCACTCTCCACTTGCAGTAAATTTTCCACAGAAGATCTGCGGTTTTGCGAGTATGTTTGATTCGCCGGAATTCCGTGCCAGATTCGTGTTGGCATTGGATGAAGGGCAATCGTAGAGACATTGACGTCTCAAAGAAGTGGTGCGAATTTATGCCGGTTCAGTATTCCGAAAGAAACCTGGTGACGGAACTTAGAAACCCATCTCGCATAGCGGGATTTGCAATCGTCATTCTGTTTTCATCGTTCGCGGCTGCTCAACAGCCCACGAATCAACAGGACTACGACATCGCTCAACGCAAGGCGGTCACCGCCGTAAGACGCATCGACGGCGGGCTTATCACGCCGGAAGTCTTCGCAAACTATAATAAGCATCTGAAGGCCTACCGCAGTCTCTTGTCGAGCGGTGCCAATCCTCGAAACCAGGGCGAAATGGAAACGCTTCGAGCCGGCCTGAAGTACCGAATTCTGGTTTTAAGCGATTCGACTGTCCAAGGGGGCGGCAGCGCGTTTGGAATCGCATTTTCAAACGTAGAACGCGACCTAAGCAGCGCAGGAAACCTGATCCAGAACGCCATCGACAAGAAATCGTTTCGCGAACTCGTTTATCGCGAGTCGCTTCCATTTATCAAACAGCTACTTCAGGACAACCTTCTGGCCCGATCTGCAGGGCTGGAACTGGCACTGGAAATGGAAGTCGTGGCTCCACGTGGTGGTGCCCGAATTGAGATGTTTGATCAGGTTGAAGACCTGATTCTGTCGGTACTAAACGACGCGAATCAACCAGACGCGGTCAAAATTCGCGCGGCAAATTCGGCTAAGCGGTACCTGATCAAAGCCAACGCGATTCCACAAATTCAAAACGCTTTGGCAGAAGCTCTTATTGCAGAGCTGAATCGACCGTTTGCCGGTGTCGCACTACAGAACGCTGTTCTGATGGCATTGGAATACGTAACTTCGCCTCGCCAATTAGTCGGTGAACGAAAACCGATCGTTTTGGAAGCGGCCGTGAATGTCATGTCAGATCAAACACGAGAATTGAGACTTCGATGCCGTGCCGCTCGCGTCGCGGGACGTACTGGCTACGACGCTCAAGTCAACTTTGAACCAATTGCGTGGAAGGTGGCTGAATTGACACTGGAAACCGCTGCCAGGTTTTCTCAGGATCAAAACAAAGATAAACCCGACTGGGACTTCTGTGGCTGGTACTTGTACACCGCATTTCACCACGAAAACAAGCAGGAAACTCAGGGACGTCCACCTGGAGAGCCCAAGGGATTTCTTAATCGAGATGCCAGGTCTGAAGTGATCCGCAGCGCATATCTGGCGGCTGTCGGGCCAATGGGACAGATGATGTTCGAAAACAGCGCTGTCGATGTGCGTCAGTTGACATCACTGGCAAAATGGACGGATAAGAACATTCCGTCCAACATGAAGTTCGACCAGACCTGTGATGAAATCAAGCCCGCTGGCAGGTAACGAGCTGATCCATTGATCAGCCCGGAACCGCAAACCGGCCTTGCTGCTAGTTTTCGCCGATGCAGTACAGATATTCCTGACGAATACCATCCTGCACGAAGGCCACTCTAGAATAGATTCTGCCGCCACAGATGGTGGGTGTTGAAAAGACATTGTCACCAAGTTGATTTGACGCCAATTTAATGAAGTCGGTGCCTCCAGCCTTCATCACAAACGTTGTGCCATCTTCGTTGGTTACGTAAATCCGGTCTCCCACAAGCACGGGCGAACTGCTGAAGGTGCCTGCAAGTCGTCCTTTCCAGACTTCTTCGCCCGTTTCGCTGTTGAAACAAACGGCGACGCCTGCGTCCATGATCGCGTACAGCAGCCCATCCTGAGACAGCATGGATGGCACGTAAGTGCGAACGTTGTTTTCCCAAACAACCTTGCCAGAACCATCAGCGGCAACGGCGGAAATGTGATTTTTCGGGTAGCCTCCGCTGGTAAAGATTCGCACCCCGTCCGTAACCGTTGTGGTCACGCATTCTGTTGTCGCGCCTTCCATTTCCCAAAGCTGTTCGCCGGTTAACGGATTCAAGCTGGTCACCAGATCACAGCCCGTAAATAACAATTGATCACGTCCATCGATATTCAGAATGGCTGGCGATGCGTAGTTCGGTTTGCTGGGGCGTTCGCGTTCCCAGACAACGTCGCCGGTAGCTCGATCCAACGCTGCTATCGCGCCGCCGCCTTTGTTGTCTGCGGACACAATTACAAGGTCTTCGTAAACAGTCGGTGACGATCCGTATCCCTGATGAATGACATAATCCGTGATCTTTGTCTGCCAAACCTGTTCACCGTCCATTGTCAGTGCCGTCGTAAATACGGCTTTATCGTTGAGGAAATTAATAAACACGTAAGTTCCATCGCATGCAACCGATGAAGAAGCCAACGACGCTTTTTCGTTGCCACCGGATTTCTTCTGGTTTGCATCGGGAAAGCCAGCCTGATGGACGACGGTTTCCCAAAGCTGCTTGCCGGAATCTTTATGCAGGCAAACAACCGCCTGTTTCTGGGATTCATGATCTGCGGTTGCCAGAAAAACGCGATCGCCAACGACTGTCGCAGAACCATGTCCACGCCCCGTCACTTTTGCCTTCCACAAAACATTCCTGGTTTCACTCCATTCCAGAGGTGGCATTTGATCGGCGTTGGCGATGCCATTCCGATTCGGCCCTCGCCACCATGGCCAGTCATCGGCAGCAATACGAATGCCTGCTAATTTCGTCGCAGGCTCAGCGGCCAGGGCAATACAGGGGAACAACATTGCGAAAAGAATGACGGTACAACGAAGCATAAGAAACTTTCCTGTCAAAAACCGGGCAAAGCAGGCCATCGAAAGTCGAACAACTCCGTTCGCAGAAGCAACCTCGCCGCAGCTCAGACCAACCAAACTACCGACAAATCTGCCCACCTGAAAGCATAAACGGTAAGCACCTGATGTGCGAATGATCGAACCGTCACTGTTTGAATCATCGGCCCCGCCACGTTGAAAATACGGCATTCAGCTCCCGTCGAAAATGAGAAACCAGCGTGAAAGACGACTGACTACAAATGAAATGCATTGACGCATAGAATCTGGCAATGAGACGTATCGAATGAAGATAAGTCCGTCACTGTTTTGCGTCATCCACGGACGCACGGACAATCGCCTGGTTTTAGCAGCGGAAGTAATTTGTGTCTCGGAAATGGACTTTTCATCCTCACGATGAATCTGCAATTACACGACTTAGCGCTCAATTGAAGGTCACGCCGTTGGTGGCTCAGGTGTTGATTGCTCGAGGGTACACAACGCCGGAAACGGCCCGGCACTTTCTGGAACCGAAGCTATCCAACCTGCACGATCCAACTCTGCTTCCCGGCGTTAACGAAGCGGCTGCAAAGCTGGTTGAAGCCATGAAATCCAAACGGAGAGTCACCATTTATGGAGACTACGACGTCGACGGAGTTACCTCAACCGCGCTACTGTGGCATTGCCTGAAGCTAACCGGTGCCAACGTTGACTATTACATTCCCTGTCGAATGGAAGAAGGCTACGGTTTAAACGAAGCTGCTTTGCGTCAACTTCACGAAGAAGATCCGTCGCGGCTTGTGGTGACTGTTGACTGCGGCATCGCCAGTGTTAACGAAGCCGCTCTGGCCAAAGAAATTGGCCTGGAACTGATTATCAGTGACCACCATCATATCGGCGAAGAACTCCCCGATGCATCTGTACTGGTTCATCCGCGACTTCCGGGAACCGAGTACCCCTTCGGTGAATTGTGCGGCGTCGGCGTTGCCTTCAAAATCGCCTGGGCCGTGTGCCAATTGCTCGGCGACGGCAAGCGAGCGTCACCGAGAATGCGTGAGTTTCTAAAATCCGCCGTTGGGCTGACAGCGATCGGGACCGTTGCCGATGTCGTTCCGCTGGTTGACGAAAATAGGATCATCGTTCGCTATGGGCTTCAAAGCCTTCGCGAAAACCCGTCACCAGGTTTGCAGGCCCTGCTTAAGATCTCAGAGCTTTCCGACAAGCCGACTTTGTCAGCAGAAGACATTGCCTTCGGCATCGCACCTCGCATCAACGCAGCCGGACGACTGGGCCAGGCAAGACTGGCGGTTGAAATGCTGACCACCGACAACGCAGAACGAGCTATCGCGTTGGCGGCCTACGTCGATGAACTTAACAAGAACCGTAAAACGGTTGAGCGTCGCATCACAAAACAAGCGAAAGAAATGGTGGAAGCCAACCCGGAATGGGTGAATCATAAAACGCTGGTTCTGGCTCATCATGACTGGCATCCGGGAGTCATCGGCATTGTGGCCAGTCGAGTTGCGGAGACGTTTGAGAAGCCAACAGTGATGATCGCCCTCAAGGAAGACGGCACTGGTGCAGGCAGCGCACGAGCGTATGCGGGCTTCGACATGTATGCCGGACTGGAATCCGGAAAAGACTCACTTCTGGGTTTTGGGGGCCACCAGGCGGCTGCCGGCCTGCAGATCGAAGCGACCAAAGTTGACGAATTCCGCACCAGCCTCGCTAACTGGGCTGGCACCAATTTTATGCCGTCGGAAGAAGCAACAGCACTGCGAATTGACGCGGAAGTACACCTGTCGGAAGTCACCAGGCGAGCCGTTACAGAACTTCAACATCTCGGACCATTCGGAGCAGCCAATCCCAAGCCTAGATTTGTTTCGAATCGAGTAGACCTTGCGGAGCCACCCAAAACGATGGGAGAAGGCGATCGCCACCTGGCGATCAAAGTTCGTCAAAACACAACCAGCCTGAGAGCCGTTGCGTTTGGCAGAGGCGAATGGGCTGAAGAAATCGCAGCGACTGAAGGACCATTGTCAATCAGTTACGCCCCGCAGATCAATTCGTTTCGCGGCTTCGAACGCGTTGAATTGCAACTGCACGACTGGAAGGGCCGCAGCGAAAGTCTGGACAAGGCCTAATACAAATCCCGAATTCAGTTCGTATCGAAAGTCGCAGAAGCCTTCAACGCTTCGGTGCATTAGAACTTGCGACAGGTATCACGGTGAACTTATCACGGGACGATACCATTGTGTCGTTCCTACAACGAACTGGGCTCAGCATGAGTCAACGTCACCCTTTGCTCGTCACTTGCTACAGCACAAACTTCTCAGCGCTGAGGCTCTTCGGAATAACTTTCGACGTCGGGATCGCCTGAGTGTTAGCCGTCAGCATTTTCGCCTGCCAATAGTGCACAGGATTCGGCCGCCCGAAGAAGTATCCTTGAGCCGTATCGAATCCAAGATCCGTACAAATATCAGCCTGAACCTGAGTTTCGACACCTTCCGCCAGTGCCACAACGTCAAGATTATGCACCATATTGATCAGTGCGCGAACACTCGCTCTATGCAACTTTGACGCGTTTTCAAGACCACTCACAAATGAGAGATCAAACTTCAAATACTTGGGTGGCACTTCAAACAGTTCAATCAGCCGTGCCTGCCCGGCACCAAAATCGTCGAATGCCAAATCGATATTCAAATGTTTCAGTTCACGAATCAACTGTGTCAGATAGTGCACAGAAGTAATTGCCGCTTCGTGAATTTCCAACACAATTGCCATGTTGGGAAAGTCGTCACGCAGTTCGTGAAGTGACTGAATCAACCGAGGCGTATCCAGTTCAGTTGCGTGGGTATTCAAAAAGTACTGGCTGCCGGGGTCCAGCTGAATTGCGCTCAACAGCCCTTCAGAACGGCAAACTTCGCTAAGTCGCGATTCCGCTTTTCGCATTGCTGCAATGTTGAAGATCTTGTCAGGGTATTCCAGCCCCTCAATAGAGCTGCGGACAAGGACTTCATATCCAATGGTTTCAACGTTTCCAAGAGTCACAATAGGCTGAAAATACGGGATGATCTCCGGCACATTCAACAGTCTATCGAACCCCTGATACAGGATTGCGTTTTCGGGCATTGATGCAACACAGGTTTTGTCGCCAAACGCTCCACCGTTTGACAGGACTTCAACAGTCTTCTCTACAGAAAACACAACCTGCCCGAAGTGAACAACGTCTCCCCCCTGCAGAACATTTGATCCTGTGACACGTGTTCCATTAACCAATGTGCCGTTTGTGCTGTTCAGGTCCGTGAGGATCAATTCTCCATCAACAATCGAAAGTTCAGCGTGTTTACCTGAGACTGTCGGATCACTGAGACAAAGTAGATTTGTGGGTCGACGTCCCACCGTCAGCGTTTCGGTCGAAATCGCGGTGCGATGCTTGACATCTCCACTGCTTGAACTTCGAACAATCGCCCACGAACATGATCGAACGATCGCCCCTGACTCGCGAGCAAGCTCTTCCAGCTTGCTGAAGTCGAGCATCGCTCGTTTCGGTGTTGGCGGTCTTTCTGTCATTTCAGTATGCCAGGGACGTCTTTGTTAAAACGATCAGGATGTGACTTCAATCCGTCTTTGGCCCCAATGGAACAAATCAAAGCCCTGGTTAGTAAGCAGAACACTAAGGCACCAGTGGTTCTTAACAAAGAGGCCAAAACCCACGGGATGCGACACTTTCAAAATGTTCATACAACAATCCAGTTCCATCCCGACCATAGCCCCAGTTGCGAAGCCGTGATTCAAGAACACAACACACAGCGAACCAGAACTGCAACAAATCACCCATAAGCGTTCGATTTGTTCGATTGAGTGGAATATGCGGGGATCTTTTTCCACACAGAAAACAGGTTTGGCGCAACCTTTCAGCCGGTGACCTCCCTTAGAAACACAAGATCACAGTAAAAAGCGCGCTCAATAGAACGCCCCGCATTCCGATGGCAAAGTCGTTTTCCCTTCCCACCGAAACCTTCAGCATACGCACAGTAGATCACAGAACTCGTGACCTCTCGGCCCTCAACAACCACTCCAACCTTCAGATTGAAGTTCTAGTTTTCTAAACCTGCCAAATGCGGCCAACTGCCAAATCGACGGTGTGGAAGCCACCGAGGTATTGGGAGGCATAAACGGAATCGCCACAAATCCATTCACAGAAACAACTTAAATTCCTACCAACAATTCTGGCACACAGTTCGCTACTACAATTAACTACGGCAGATTGCTGCCAGTTAGACACTCAACGTGTGCAGACCCGTATCGGTTGTAAATCGAGGAGAAACCGTGGCTAAGTTATTGACGTTCGACGAAGAGGCAAGCAAGGGCCTGCTTTCCGGCGTTTCCAAGCTTTCCCGAGCAGTTGCCAGTACTCTGGGACCTCGCGGAAGAAATGCTGTTTTAGACAAAGGTTGGGGAGCTCCCAAAGTCACCAAGGACGGCGTTACCGTTGCTGAAGACATCGAGCTGGAAGACCCATTTGAAAACGTCGCGGTTCAGCTGGTTAAAGAAGCAGCTTCCAAGACGAACGACGTTGCTGGAGACGGCACGACAACTGCGACTGTTCTGGCAGAAGCTATTTATCGCGACGGCTTGAAGTACATCGCCGCTGGTTGTGGTGCCATGTCTTTGACTCGCGGAGCTCAAAAAGCAGTTGACGCTGTTGTGGCCGAGATCGCGAAAATGTCAAAGCCTGTCAAGGCAAACGACAAAGAGCAAATCGCTAAGGTCGCTTCAATTGCCGGAAACAACGATCCGGAAATTGGCGAGATCCTTGCAGACGCCCTGCTGAAAGTTGGCAAAGACGGCGTCATTACTGTTGAAGAAGGCCGCCAGGTCACCACTGAAGTGACGTTGGTTGAAGGTATGCAGTTCGATCGCGGATACCTGTCTCCTCACTTCATCACAAACGAAGACGATCAGGAATGCGTGCTGGAAAACTGCCGCATCCTGATTCACGAAGAGAAAATTTCCAAAGCCAAGGACCTGGTTCCTGTTCTGGAAGCGATCTCAAAAAGCGGTGCACCACTGCTGATCATCGCCGAAGACATCGAAGGCGAAGCTTTGGCAACGCTGGTTGTCAACAAGATGCGAGGCATCGTGAAGGTTGCTGCGGTTAAGGCTCCAGGCTACGGCGATCGCCGTAAGGCCATGCTGGAAGACCTTGCTGTTTTGACGGGTGGCAAAGCCTTCTTCAAAGACCTGGGAATTAAACTGGACAACGTTCAGTTGTCTGACTTGGGCAAGGCCAAGTCAATTCGCATCGACGCCAACAAGACGATCGTTGTTGAAGGTGGCGGCAAGAAGGGCGATGTTGCTGGTCGTGCTGAACAGATTCGACGCGAAATCGAAAACACTGACAGCGAATACGATCGCGAAAAGCTGCAGGAACGTCTGGCCAAATTGGCTGGCGGCGTTGCTCAAATTAAGGTTGGAGCTGCAACCGAAACCGAAATGAAGGAACGCAAAGACCTTGTCGACGACGCTCTGGCGGCAACGCGAGCAGCCATCGAAGAAGGCATTGTTCCTGGTGGTGGTGTAGCTTTGCTGCGATGTGCGGGTGCTGTTGCTGCTCTGCAACTAAAGGGCGACGAAGCTCTGGGTGCCAAACTTATTGGCAGCATTCTTGAAATGCCACTTCGCATGATCGCTTCCAACGCTGGCCTTGACGGTGCAGTTGTTGCCAATCGTGTGAAGAAGGAAAAGAAGGTCACCTATGGCTACGACGCCATGAATGATCGTTACGGCGATATGATCAGCTTCGGCATCGTTGACCCAGCCAAGGTTGTTCGAACCTCTCTGCAGAACGCAACCAGCGTTGCGGCACTTCTGCTGACAACAGATTGCATCATTGTTGATGAACCTGTTGAAGCAGACGACAGCCATCATGACGACCACCACCACGACATGGGTGGAATGGGCGGCATGGGTGGCGGCATGCCAGGAATGGGTGGCATGGGCGGTATGCCTGGCATGATGTAAGCCGCGTCTTCCGCATAACCTGCTAAACGCTGTGAAATCTGTAACCGACAGACCATGCTCACAATTGTGAGACCTTTATTCAAACAGCCGCCCGTTTCGGGCGCTCTTTATCATAAACCTGAATTCGTACGGAGTAGACGATCATGAAAATCAATCCTCTTGATGACCGAGTTGTCGTAAAAGCAGACGAAGCTGAAGAAACCACAGCTGGCGGAATCGTGCTGCCAGACGCTGCCAAAGAAAAGCCTCAACGCGGTACCGTGATTGCCGTTGGCCCAGGCCGACTGCTGGACAGTGGCGAGCGAGCTGGCATCAGCGTTGTTGTTGGCGACAAGGTTCTGTTTGGCAAATACGGCGGAACAGAAATCGAAGTTGATGGCGAAGAAGTCAAAATTCTTCGCGAAAGTGATATCCTAGCAAAGGTTGTGTAACGGCCGGGTTTTCAGTTGGCAGTGTTCGGTTTTCAGCGAATCGCAGCAGGCGACCTGAAAGCACAAAGACTGCCACGCTGAGACGTGTACTGAACAACGAAACTGAACACTGAAGACTCCCGAAGGGATTATATAATGGCTAAACAACTTTTGTTTGACGACCCGGCACGGCTGAAGCTGCAAAGCGGCATTGAAACGCTGGCCAAAGCGGTCGCCGTTACGATGGGGCCAACCGGTCGCAACGTGATTATTGATAAGAGCTTCGGCAATCCTGTCGTCACCAAAGACGGCGTGACTGTCAGCAAAGAAGTTGACCTGGAAGACCCATACGAAAACATGGGCGCTAAACTGGTTAACGAAGTGGCCAGCAAAACCAGCGACATCGCTGGTGACGGAACAACCACTGCCACCGTTTTGGCACGAGCGATCTTTCAGGAAGGACTTCGTGGGATTTCTCTCGGAGCCAACCCAACTGTCGTTCGTCGCGGTATAGACAAAGCTGTGGAAGCGGCTTTGGTCAGCATCAAAAAGCTGGCTCAGCCAGTTAAATCAAAGCAGCAGGTTGCTCAGGTTGGTGCTATTTCTGCCAACAACGATTCTGAAATCGGCAACATGATTGCTGACGCTATGGAACGCGTTGGACGCGATGGCGTTATCACCGTGGAAGAAGGCAAAGCCAACGAAACCACGCTGGACTTCGCTGAAGGTATGCAGTTCGACAAGGGATACATTTCTCCTTACTTCGTCACCAGTGCCGAAGACATGAAATGCGTCATGGAAGACTGCCTGATCCTGCTGTTTGAAAAGAAGGTCAGCAACCTTCGTGACCTTGTTCCATTGCTGGAAAAAGTCGCTCAAACCGGCAAAGAACTTCTCATCATTGCCGAAGACGTTGACAGCGAAGCTCTGACAGCTTTGGTGATCAACAAGCTGCGTGGTATCCTGAAGATCTGTGCTGTGAAGGCTCCAGGCTTCGGCGATCGACGCAAGGCAATGCTGGGCGACATGGCTGTGCTGACCGGCGGAACTTTGATTTCCGAAGATCTCGGAATCAAGCTTGATACAGTTGAACTGTCACATCTTGGCAAGGCTCGCAAGGTCGAAGTCAGCAAGGACAGCACAACGATTATCGAAGGTGCTGGCGATACGAAAGCGATCAAGGCTCGAGTGCAACAGATCCGCGATCACATCGAAAAGACAGACAGCGATTACGATCGCGAGAAGTTCCAGGAACGTCTTGCCAAGCTGACCGGCGGCGTTGCAGTTATTTCCGTTGGTGCTGCCACCGAAGCGGAAATGAAGCAAACCAAGGCTCGCATGGAAGACGCTCTACATGCAACTCGTGCTGCTGTTGAAGAAGGAATTCTTCCTGGTGGTGGCGTCGCTTTGCTGCGAGCAATCACCGATGTGGAAAAAGTGAAGGCTGAAGGCGATGAAGCCATCGGCGTCAAAATCGTCGCCAAGGCATTGGAAGCTCCCATTCGTCAGATCGCGTCAAACCGCGGTATGGACGGAGCTGTCATTGCTGACGAAGTTCGACAACTAAAGGGATCTGAAGGCTACGATGCATCAACCGGTGAATACACCGACATGCTGAAGGCCGGCATTCTGGACCCAGCCAAGGTCGTTCGCAGTGCACTGTCACATGCGGCCTCCATCGCTGGCCTGATGCTGACAACTCAGGTTCTGGTAACACGAACGGACGACGCAGACGGCGGCAAGAAGGCGAAAGTCGCTGGAGCTATTCGCTAGTTCTAATACCGCTTAGGTGACCCCGATTCCTGTGGTGTGCAGAACTCTGCCCGCAACAACGAATCGGGCTCAACCATTCAATTCAGGCCCAGATGGCAACGCCGCACTGGCCGGGATTGAAAACGGAAAGTCGGTTCATATCGAACCGGCTTCCTGAACACGACAAAACCTGGTTGACCAGATTTAATCAACCAGATCGGTGCTTTACTTAAAAGTCAACACCGTCAGAAAGTGTCAGACTTGATTGGCGAGATGTACTGAAGGTGTGAGATCACGCTTTCTGATTTAAGCTTCGCCAACCTTTCTGTTGCGGCCTGTGATATATCGATGTTGCTTTTAAGCGTTGTGAAAACAGATCACGGGGCACCTGCTTGGGTGTCCCGTTTTTGTTGGTTGACAGACAAATCATGTCCAATTGCGGCTATCAGACTTTCAATTGATTTCTTCAGACAGTCGATACTCACATCATATTGTGGCAAACCCCATTTCAATAGATACATACGGCCAGGTTTAGGGTCGTTACAACCAGGGACCGGATGTGACAATGGCAACTCAGACTTGCTACTATGAAGTCCTCAGCGTGTCACGAACCGCTTCGGGTGATGAAATCAAGAAGGCTTATCGCAAGCTTGCCTTGAAATACCATCCCGACCGAAATCAGGGAGACGATGCCGCCGTTGAAAAATTCAAGCAGGCTTCTGAAGCCTTTGATGTGTTAAGCGACGACACGAAACGATCACGCTACGATCAATACGGCCACGCTGGGGTATCAGGTGCTGCCGGTCGAGGTGGTGGCGGATTCGGCGACGTCAACGACATCTTCAGCGCCTTTGGAGACATCTTTGAAGGCTTCGGATTCGGCGGTGGTGGCGGAGGAGGAGGTCGAAGTCGAGGCGGTGCTGGAGCTCGCCGAGGGGCCACTCTTGAAACGACGATCGTGCTTGAACTTCCGGAAGCCGCATCCGGGTGCAAGCGAGAACTGGAAATCTCTCGCCGAGAAACCTGCGACACCTGCAGCGGTTCCGGTGCCAAAGCGGGCAGCAAGCCAGTCGCCTGCAAAACTTGTGGCGGCCATGGGCAAGTCATTCAGTCTCAGGGATTCTTCCGAGTTCAAACTGCCTGCCCTGCCTGCAAAGGTGAAGGTAAAACGATCAAAGATCCGTGCGAAAGCTGCTCCGGCAGTGGTCGAACGATGAAGAAGTCCACATTGGAAATCAACATTCCTGGTGGCGTCGACAGTGGCATGCAGATGCCCATTCGCGGAGAAGGCGAGGCAGGCATCAAGGGAGGCCCACGAGGCGACCTGCACGTCAATTTCAAAGTCAAAGAACATCCGTTGTTTCAGCGAGACGGACAGGATCTTTTGTGCCGCGTGCCAATATCATACTATCAGGCCGCACTTGGTGCTGAAATTGAAATCCCAACGCTAACCGGACGTGAATCGCTAAAGATCAAACCAGGTACTCAGCCGGGAGAAGTTACTCGGCTGCGACATAAAGGCATGCCCGATCCTAACGGGCGGCACAGTGTCGGCGACCTGCTGGTGGAAATCCAGATCGAAGTGCCTCGCAAAGTTGACGGACGTCAGGAAAAACTACTTCGCGAACTGGCCGAACTGGAAGAAGCCAACGTCATGCCGCATCGCAAATCGTTCTTCGACCACGTGAAAAATTTCTTTGCTGGCGACGACGAATCAGAATAGACACTGCCTCTTTCACCATTTGCCACAGCAACCAACACATTACTCAAGCGTTAAGTCCATTGGGATTGCCTCCCAATTCAACTGCCACATCCAACCTAACGATCGTGAGCCAGATATGAGTGCCACAGACAACAACGAAAATCAGAACGAAGTGCCAGCCGACGATTCCACCACACAGGCGTCTGCAGAGGACACTCAGACGACATCCGCCAGCGACGAAACCGAACTTCAGCGACTCATTGCAGAAAACGCTGAACTTAAGGACCGATTGTTGAGAAGCCATGCAGAGCTGGAAAACTTCCGACGTCGAACTCAAAAAGAAGCACTCGACGCCATGAAGTATCAGGCCACAGGTGTAATTCGAGACATGCTGCCAGGAATCGATAACCTGAAACGAGCGATTGAAGTTACTGAACAAACAGGCGACACCCAAAAACTGCTTGATGGAATCAAGATGGTTTTGCCTCAGTTCGTGGATGCTTTGAAGTCAAATGCCTGCGAACCGATTGACCCAACAGGCCAACCGTTCGACGCCAACTTCCACGAAGCACTCGCACAGGTGCCATCCGCGGACCACGAACCGATGACCGTGTTACAGGTCGTTGAGCAGGGGTATAAAATTCACGATCGAGTCATTCGGCCGGCCAAAGTGATGGTCACGTGTGCTCCACCTGCCCCCGCCACTGAAGAGTAGCTTCAGTACGACCGCAGTTGTTCGCCAAAGCAACTGCTGGCATTCAATTATACTGTGCATTGACTTCCACAACTTCAAGAACAAGAGCTTTCGATGCCAACTTACGAATACCGCTGCAACGCCTGCGAACACACCTGGGAAGAATTTCAGTCGATCACCGCCAAGCCAACGAAGAAATGCCCAGACTGTAAGAAAGCCAAAGCCGAGCGAATTATCAGTGCTGGCGGTGGCATTATTTTCAAGGGTACTGGCTTCTACCAAACAGATTATCGCAGCGATTCGTACAAGAAGGCCGCGAAAGCTGACACGCCATCAAGCGATAGTTCCAGCAGCTCCAAGTCTGACTCAAAAAGTAGCTCATCTGGTTCCACGGAGTAAACTCTGGCCAGCCGGAAACGCAGTCGACCATCGCCAGTGAAGACTGTGCTCATGGATGATTTTTTGTTTGGCCATGGTGCCTCGGGTTGGAGTGAGGTACGAGCAAAACACCGAGGTTTCCGTCGCTTCGCTGAGCCCAACTCCAGCCACCCAAACCAGAAACCTAAATCCATCATCGCACCCGCCGGTGAGCGACCTTTCCTTTCAGGCTGTACATTTGCCGGCCAAAAAGTAAAAATCCAGCTGTGGTTTCGGAAGCTTCAGTTATGCGTCAGCATATAACAAGAAGCTTCAAACCGAATGGCGACGTCACAATTACAGTGAAAGGATTCTTACATGGCATCTTCGGAATCACGTCGGCGGAAGCAGCTTGAAAAGAAAAAGAAAAAAAGAGACGAGAAGCGTCACTCGCTTGTACTTCGGCGCAACATGAGCCTCGCCGACAAACTTAAATCGAAGTCGAAGTACCCCATCTACGAATGCTATGTGTCAGAATCACTTTTAGATGCCGAACTTGGAGAAGTGATTTTCACTCGGCGTGCCCCCACGGGCGAAATTGTGATGGGCATGTTCCTGATTGACCGAATGTGCATGGGGGTCAAGAACTGCTTTGGCACGTTCCGTTCGATGATGGAATTCCGTGACGTTCTTGAAAAACTGCAAGCCAATGGTCGCGTACTCCGCCCGATAGAAGCCTCAACGGCTCGGCAGACGGTTGAACGTGCGGTGCAATTCGCCGCAGATTGTGGACTTTCGCCACATGCAGACTACGCATCCTGCAAGTTCATCTTCGGCGATACGCCAACCATCGATTCTGACGACATTCCTGAATTTGGCATAAACGGCAAGCCGCACTTTATACCCGGCCCGTTTGAATCCGGTCCCAAGATCCAGTTGATTCTTGCCAGGCTGCAAAAGCACTGCGGAGCAGGGAACTATCATTTCACATTGCCGTTAGGCGTTCCTGCTGAAGACTTTGACCTGTCAGACACCGACTTCAGCGACGATGAGGAATTTCTGGATAACGATGGGGCCGATGAAGAGTTGCTCGAATCAGAAACCCCAAGCGTAACGGTAATCGACCCGATCCAGCGCCAATCAGACACTTTCTAAAACACTTCAACGAAATCTGATTAAGCGATCATGGAACACCTGCGACTTGCAATCGGACTTATGGGTTTCCTATCGGTCGCCACGTTTTTTGTGACAAAGCGGGTGGTTCACAAGGCATCACATACCACGCTTGACCTGTTGGCGGTGATGGTGCTGTGTCTTGTTGCTGCGTATTTCTACCTGGTTTGGGGGCAGCTTTGGATCGTTAAATGGATCCCGCTGCCTTCAGTTATCGTGCTTTCCAACTGGTTCCCAATTCTGCTGGCGATGCTGGCGGCCATATTGTGGACGCGACAGCAGACTTTGACAATTGCTCGCAAGCTTCCCATTCAGCTGGCGCTGCTGGGAGTCACAGTATGGTCCGTTATTTACGTGATTCCACAAACGCCGCCTGAATGCGAAGATCTGTGGATTCCAGCGACTGCGCCAATCCCATTTCGGATTTGCCGGCAAACAACCGACCACACCTGCTCTGCTGCGGCGGTCGCCACAATTCTGGAATCGCTTGGCGAAGAAGCCACCGAAGCGGAAATGGCAAAGCTGTGCCTGACAACAAAAGGCACAAAATGGTTAGGAATGTATCACGGGCTATCCATCAAACTTTGGGGTACTGGCTTCAAAGCGAAGTTCTTTGAAGGTTCAGCAAATGACCTGCAACGGCTGACCAAAGATCACCCCGTATTGCTTTGCTGCCAGCTAAGCAATGAAGTTGCCCGAGCAATCCCCAAATACAAAGACGACGATGGCTGGATTCCAGGCGTGCAGCATTCTGTCGTCTGCTTTGCCGCCACAGATGACGTGTACCTGATTGGTGACCCATCTCAAAAACGCATGGAACGCTGGAGCCGCAAAGACATCATCAACCTTTGGACAGGCACCGGCTTGATGGTCACGACACCGTGAAGACAATTCGAAGCGTGAGAGAGCATTGGTCACGCTGAAATCAGCAAGTTGGCATTTCAATTCCGAGAGAGTCAGCAACTTCGCCCCCCCCAAACCACCACATCATTGCAGCGCATTTTCCAGAAATCCCAAACGGCATTTCCCTGAACAAATGGTGGCCCCCAACTTGAAACAGGAGCTGTTGTCCACAGGACATGTTTGTCGTTCGAGGAGGGACGTAAATCCCATTGAGTGCGGTGACTTATCATTGTTTTTCTTCACATGCCGCACTTGAAAGTGCCTGTTTCTTCCCCTTTGTGAACGCCCATAAGTCGAAGCACTCCAAAGAATTGATTCACAGCGAAAGGCGACCCGCTTCAACCGCGAGAATTGCTCCAAGAGCCTGTACGTCCAACTTGCGATTACTCTATGTTTACGACTGTTAATCACAGATTTTAGCTGAAGGCCCCAACCAAGTCCCATCGCGGCAAATGGTGCTAGATCTTCAACTGGTTCAGAATTCGGCACTAAGGCGAAAAACAATTGCCCGCAAATTCTGAGCTGAATACGTCCATTTCTATGAAAAAAAGGTCGTGGATTCAGAAGTCAACCCGATAATGGGAATTGACACAGTCTTTCCAGACGATAGCCTTTCTAACAGACAGTACGTTTCTACGTGGTCACCTGTCTGTTCTATCCTTTCTTCATTAGTTTCTGAGGTGTTTTCATGGTGAATTTGGTTAAACGTCGTAAGGGCTTCACGCTCATTGAACTGCTGGTAGTAATTGCAATTATTGCTATTCTCATTGCTTTACTGCTGCCTGCGGTCCAACAGGCTCGAGAGGCAGCTCGACGAACTCAGTGCAAAAACAATTTGAAGCAGATCGGCTTGGCACTTCATAACTACCATGACGTGTATGGTACGTTTCCTCCCGGTCGAACTCGCAAGGCCTCTGCGTTCGTGAATGGTTCAGCATGGTACAGCGGAAATATCTCATGGCTGCCACGCCTGTTGCCGCAGATTGAACAGACTGCTATTTACAACAAAATCGATTGGAACCTTGGAAACGGCACCTCGGGCACTGATGGTCACGGTGGCGTTAACGGGACAAACCCAACCGGTGCTCGACGTCAGATCATTCCGGCATTCCGCTGCCCGTCAGATCCAGGCACTGGTGGAGTTCCATGGACAACACCAACAGGCCAGAAGGTAACAGGTCAGGCTGGAAACACGGGCTACGCCAGCGGAAACTATGCGGCCAGCGTCGGGGACGCAACTCGCATTACTACCAAACCCCCAGGCATTTTTGGCCAGAACACTCGTACAAAGTTCCGAGACATTACGGATGGAACGTCAAACACATTGGCGGTTGCAGAAAACATCATCGGCTTTTACCGTCAAGGCGTGAATGACTCTGGCAACCGTACGGTTTGCGTGGCTGGATCTAAAGACACGAACTCGTCACGTCAGGCTGGATATTCATGGTTCTATGCGTATTTCCCACAAGCCGCGTTTATCAACACATACGTTGGCCCGAATGCCAAGGCAATTGACTGTGGAGTTAACTCAGACAGAGTGAACCAGGCAGCTCGCAGTATGCACGTTGGAGGCGTTCAGGGAGCTCTTTGTGACGGTTCAGTTCGATTCTTCAGTGAAAGCCTTGACCGAACAACCTGGTCGAATTTGGGCAACAAGTCTGATGGAAATCCACTGGGCGAGTTCTAAGTTGCTGATGTCTCAGCACAATGTGTTGAACAACTGCACAATGAATTAAAATACGGGGGTCGGAAAGCAATCGCTTTCCGATCCTTTTTTATTTTGCCCCAACCCAATCAAGCCACATTGCGGCAACGGTTACGGCGACTGCACCTCAAACCTGATGGTAGTGTAGTCCCAACGAATCGTTCTTAGACAGACTCAATGCAACAGCCGCCGACGATGAACAAACACCTGGTGATCCGACCCATCATTGGCGAAATATCAGCTAAAAATTTACTCGCAACTACCTCACATATCCTGCCTGCGTGGTAGCGTCGCACTTGCTGTGCCTTTATGCTGTTGGAATACTACAAATCAACTGCCCGGCGGTGATTTGTAAAGTGGATTTGATTGACTATTCTTGAGCGAAGAGAGCTAAAGCCATGCTATTTAAACGAGCCTTCCTGTATTCCATGTTGTCCGTACCGTTGTTCCTTTCTACTGGCTGTGGCGGCGGCGTTGAACCCGGCGTAGCTGATGGAGCAGACGAAGTCGAACCAGTCCTGACCGAAGAAGAAGAAGCTTCGGAAGCTGAAGCGGCCAAAACTGCAGCACAGTAGTAGTGCGTTGCGAAAACACGATCACAGCGTGTGGTCGAACTTACGGCAGCGCTCTTGCTGAATGGAACATCTCAGACCGCACAAGTATCATCGTGATGTCGCACACATTTAGTATAGTCATTGCTGCTAATTGAATTTCGCGTCCGCTCACCAGGCGGACGCGTTTTCGTTTTAGAAGGCGCCAAGAGTTATTGGCCTGGCGTTTCAGTCACGACTGAAACTGCAGCGGAACAGCATGCGGAAATTGGACAACAGAGTGAGTCACGATAATGATGCACAGCGGCATTGATGCACATTGTCGTTGCAGCAGCGACAGCCTAACAAGCCGGAGGCCAGGCGAGTGAGTTCAAGGATCGTCATCGTCTGGTTGGTTTCGTGCACTCTACTGCTTGCCCAGCGACAGATTTCATCACCTGACGTGTGGTGGGACATCGCTAAAGGACGTGAAGTCGTAGCAGGCAGTGTTCAGCCAAGCTCACAGATTCTAAGCCTTGATACCACACCTGAGGCTGACTGGTTTGGCGGCGTCCCGCTTTACCTTGCGTGGACAGTGGGAGGCGTGCATCTGCTAAGCGGCATGCCGATTCTTGCCTGCTTACTAATTTGGCTGCTGATCGGCGTCAAACAACTACAGCATCTTGCACCGTCAAGCCTACTCATTTATTCAGTGCTGCTGCTTTGCGCAGCCCGCGACATCATCCAACCCACGGGTGCCGTGTTCGATTTGATTGGCCTTGTTGCGATCTGGCGAATTTCTGGCTCACACTGCAAAACCATCACGCGACTGGCCGCCACGTTTCTGACATTTCTTGTCTGGGCGAATATTGGCCCCACACCAACATGGGGGCTGACTTTCCTGTGTGCGTTTGCATTCACACCAGCCCCCCAGCGTGGCTTAGCGTCAATTTCCAGCGCGACGACTTCCAGCGCGACGAC